>JAUNVB010000018.1:0-29131 GCA_030537835.1 Andreesenia angusta
CTCTATAATACTCTTGCCACTATCCTCATCTAAATTTATTATATTCTTTTTACTAGTCAATTTAAATAATTTCTTCTTAGCATTTAAATAATCTTCTAAATCCTTATGATAGTCTAGATGATCTACTGATAGATTAGTAAATACCCCTATATCAAAATCACTATATGCAACTCTATCTAGATCTAATGCATGAGAAGAAACCTCCATTATAACAGTGTCTATACCTCTATCTTTCATAATTCTAAAATCTCTTTGAAGTTCTAGAGAGTCTGGAGTCGTTGTATTCGTCTCTATCAATTCATCTCCAATTATATTACCAATAGTACCAATTATACCAACTCTATGTCCTGCAGCTTCATATATTGATTTTAGAATATAAGATGTAGTCGTCTTTCCATTAGTACCAGTTATTCCTATTAAATTTAATTCTTTCGATGGATTATTATAATAAATACTAGAGAGCCTTGCTAAAGTATTTCTTGAATCTAGAACTCTTATATATATTATATCTTCTTCTATATTCTCTGGCATATCTTCAAGGACTATTGCCTTTGCTCCATTTTTTATTGCCGAATTTATATATTTATGTCCATCTGTCTTCAATCCTTTTATAGCTACGAATATATCATTCTTTTCTATTTTTTGTGAATTATAGTTAATAGATCTTATATCTATATCTGTATCTCCAACTATATCTATAGTTTCTATTCCATTTAATAATCTTTTTAGATTCAAAGCTCTCATCCTCTCTATTAATATCAAGTTTGTACATTAGATAATTATATCATAAAATCTTAATTTAATAATAGCTCAGACTTTGTCTGAGCTATTATTAAAACATTTATTCTTCAATACTTATTTCTATTACCGTATCTGGTTTTATTTTCGTACCAGCTTTAGGAGATTGAGTCTTTACTATTCCATTCTTTGATTCTCCATTTATTACTAATCTAACTCCTAATTTATTTATTTCTTTTAACACTTCTTCATATGGCTTCCCAGTCAGCACTGGTACTTTCAATGATTTTTCCTCTTTTTTATCTTCTTCATCTTCTTCTTTATCTTCTTCATCCTCGAACTCTTTTTTATGTTCCTTATCTAAGATCTGTCTTCTCTCTTCTGCTTCTTTTCTTTCTTCTTCAAGCATTTCTTCTTCAGTTGGAACTTTTTGTTCTTTTGGATCGTATTCTTGTTTCAGTTTTAAATCAATGAAACTGCCAAATGGTAATTGCTCTCCAGGTAATGGCGATTGTGACTCTACAATATCTTCAGGTGTCATATAATAAGCATCGGTAGAGTAATCTAATCCCGCTTTTCTAAGAGTTGACATCGCTTCTTTCAAATTTAATTCTCTGACATCTGGAACTATTATTAAATTATCATTGTCATTAATATCTTTAGTCGGCTTTATATTCATATATCTTAGAGTCTCGTTTATTATAGTCTCTCCAACAGGACCTGCTACTTCTGAGCCATAGTATTGCCCTCTAGATGGTTCATCTATAATTACTAATACTATGAACTTTGGATCTTCTATAGGTGCAATGCCTACAAAAGAACCTACATATCTTTCATTTGAATATCTATTATTCACGATTTTCTGTGAAGTTCCTGTCTTTGCAGCTATATTATAGCCTGGAACAGATAAGAAATTAACATATTGTTCTGAAGCAGTAAAGCCAAGCATATTTAATACTTCTTTCGATTTTTCTTTTGAAAAAACCTTTCTTTTTATAACTGGCTTTGCCTCTTCGATAATTTTTCCATCAGGAGATTTTACAGCCTTTATTAAATTTGGCTTCAGTAAATTACCACCATTTGCAATAGTAGATAGAGCTGTTATATGTTGAATCGGAGTAGCTGATAACCCCTGTCCAAAAGATATATTAGCTAAAGTAGCTTCTTTTATATCTTCTGCTCTAGGTATTATGCCTATCCCTTCCCCAGTTATATTTATTCCAGTTGCTTCCCCATAGCCTAATTTCTTCATATATTTATAGAGATTTTTCCCACCTAGTTTCAATCCAATATCTCCCATCATATCATTACAAGAATTAGCTAGCCCTTCTTCTAAGGTCTGAAGTCCATGAGGATCGTACCATTTCCAACATCTTATAGGTGTATCACTTTTTATATCTGTTAAAAATCCATCACATGTAAATGTATATTTTTCATCTATTACATTCTCTTCTAATGCTGCTGCAACTACTAATGGTTTAAAAGTCGAGCCTGGATCGTATGAATCACTTACATTATAGTTTCTCCATATCTTATAATACTCCTTTTCCTTATCTTCGTCTTTTAAATCATTCCATTTCTTTTTAATATCTTCAGATTCAATTTCTCTTGGATTATTTAAATCGTATCCTGGTGTGGATTCCATTGCAAGAATATCTCCTGTCATTGGATCCATAACTATAGCAGATACTCGCTTAGCACCTGTATTTATCTCTCCTAAGCTAATAGCATTCTCTACTATTTCTTGAATCCTTGCATCTATTGTAAGATATACATTATCACCATCTACAGCTGCATACTGTCTAGTATCTGTATCGGGAAGTTGTCTTCCCCTACCATCACTAACAGTTATAAATTTTCCTTCTACACCTGCTAAATAATTATTCATATAAGATTCTATTCCATACTGTCCGATCTGTTCATCAGACGTATGCCCAATTATATACGAAGCTAATCTACCCTTAGGATAGAATCTCTCATTTTCTTCAATTACATCTAATCCATCTATCTTTAAATTCCTAAGTTTTTCCGCATTCGTCTGATCGATTCCCTGTTTTATTCTTACAAATGTTTCTTTACCATTTAATAATCTATCGACTTCTTTAGAATCCATATCTATTATTCTAGCAATTTTTTTTGCCATATCTTCTGTAGAAGTATATAATTTTATATCTTCATTTTCTCTTCTATTTCTTCTGTTTTTTACTATTTTTTTATTGTTCTCAATCTCACTCTCTATGACTTGAGGTCTTACCCAAGCTGTATTCTTCTTAACGCTTATTGCAAGTTTTCTTCCGTTTTTATCATATATCGTGCCTCTAACCGGCTCTATTGGTTTATTATTCGTCCATTGCAATAATGCGGACTGCTGTAAATACTTATGATTCGTTATCTGTATAGTAACTAATCTATAAGCTAAGTATGTCACTATAATCCCAAATACTAATACTGTTAATGTTACAATCCTACGTGATATACTATAATCCATTCTATTCATATAAATTCCTCAATCCTAAATAATCTTACTATTCTATTAACTTTTTAAAAAAACTGATAAATTTATTCTCTTTCTTCTTTTCTTTCAAACTAATTTTTACTATTTCTTCTTTCTTTGCATCTCGCATATTAATCCTCTGTTCCGCTTGTGTTTTTAACCAATCGGAATCTTTAGTTTGCTCAATATCGATATTCAAATCGCTTATTTTCTTCTCTAATCTATATTTTTTATTTTTTAAATCAGCATTCTTATATTCTATTTCTGAAATCACTGCATTTCTCCAAAGACTTATAAGTATTAGCAAACCTAGAAAGATCATTGCAAAAAGAATATTCTTTCTTTCT
This sequence comes from Andreesenia angusta, assembly GCA_030537835.1. Lineage (GTDB taxonomy): Bacteria > Bacillota > Clostridia > Tissierellales > Gottschalkiaceae > Andreesenia > Andreesenia angusta_A. The sequence goes on from JAUNVB010000018.1 coordinate 3,580, forward strand.
ATATATAGAGATTTCTTTTCGTTTTTGAAATCCGTATATTTTAGATTGTTTTTCGATTTATTTTTCCTTCTTTTAGAAGGTTTTTTTTCCATTTAAACCATCCTCTAATATAACTATATTCTCTCAGCAATTCTTAGCTTTGCACTTCTAGATCTAGGATTAACAGCTATCTCTTCGTCTGAAGGAATAATCGGCTTCTTATTTATTATCTTAATCTCTCTTCTCTTATCACATACACAAATAGGAATTTCCTTTGGGCATATACAATCTGAATTAAGCTCTTTAAAAGTCTCCTTAACTATTCTATCTTCTAAGGAGTGGAAGCTAATTATACAAATTCTTCCACCTTTTTTCATGCATTTAACAGCATCCTTTATGCTATCCTCTATTATTCCTAATTCATTATTTACCTCTATACGAAGAGCTTGAAACGTTCTTCTAGCTGGATGTGGTCCTTCTCTTCTCTTTGCAGCAGGAATTGCCATCTTTATTACTTTAACTAAATCTGTTGTAGTATCTATTCTATTTTTCGCTCTCTCTCTTATTATGAATTCAGCTATTCTCTTAGCCCATCTCTCTTCACCATAATCCTTTATTATCTTGAATAAATCATCTTTTGAATAATTATTGACTATATGCCAGGCCGTTAAAGGATTGTTCTTATCCATTCTCATATCCAATTTTGAATCTTTTTTATAAGAAAAACCTCTATCGTCAGTATCTAATTGATGAGACGATACACCTAAGTCTAATAAAAATCCATCTATTCCTTCTATATTTAAATCGAATAATATATTTCTTATATTTTTAAAATTATTTCTAACTATATATACCTTATCGTCATAATCTCTTAAGACATTAGTAGCTTTTTCTATTGCTGCTCTATCTTGATCAATACCTACTAGTATTCCATTATCCAATTTTTTAACTATCTCTAAAGAATGGCCTGCTCCACCCATAGTTCCATCTACATAGATTCCATCAGGTTTTATATTCAGTCCATCTATACATTCTTCTAACATAACTGAAATATGTTTAAAATTCATTATCTTTTCCTTTCAATAAATACTAATTTTATCTATATTTACTTTACATCTCTCAACTTCTTAATATAGAAAATAGTTGAGATCAGAATTAAACTTAAACTAATCAATTGAGCTACTCTTATAGGACCTAGCATTAGACTATCTGTTCTCAATCCTTCTATGAAGAATCTGCCTAGTGAATACAGTATTAAATATAGAGAAAATATCTGACCATCAAACTTTTTATTCTTTCTCATATAAAAATATAAGAATAAAAAGATTGTAAAATCCCATACTGATTCATAGAAGAATGTTGGATGAACCTTCATCCCATCGACTTCTATTGCCCATGGTAAATCAGTAGGTCCTCCATAGGCTTCTTGATTAATATAATTTCCCCAGCGTCCTATACTCTGCCCTAGTATTATACAAGGTGCCATTATATCAGCTATATCTAAAAACTTTATATTTTTCACTCTACAATATATATAAGATGCTAATACAGCTCCTATTAATCCTCCATGTATTGCGAGTCCTCCATGTCTAAAGTTTAATGCTGATATTGGATTATCTCTATATAATTCCCAAGAAAATATCACATAATATAATCTTGCCCCTATCAAAGCTGATGGTATTGCAAATAAAAGCAAATCTAAAACCGTATTTTCATCATATCCTTTTCTCTTTGCTTCTCTAGTCGCAATAATAGCTCCTATTACCACAGCTAATCCAATTAATACACCATACCACATTATTTTAAATCCAAAAATTTCAAATGCAACTGGGTTCAAAATATCACTCCCTAATTTAAGCTCTATATTATATTATACTATATTAATTTAATTTATATATATTTTTCATTAAGTATTTTCTAGAATATTCTATCTTATTTTTGTCTTATTAAACAAGTGTATAAAAAAATATATTAATTTTTTCGCTCAACTATTATTTATAAATAATAATTATTCTATTTCATGTTATAATATTTTATAGATATAAGTTGGGAGATTGATAAAAATGAAGAAAATAGAATTAATAGCTACAACTGCCTTTGGTATAGAAGCTATTGCTAAAAGAGAATTGGAAGATTTAGGTTTTAATATAATAAAGACTGAAGATGGAAAGATAACTTTCGAATCAGATTATTCAGGAATTCCTATTGCAAATATAAATTTGAGAACTGCAGATAGAGTTCTATTGAAGATGGGTGAATTTAAGGCATTGAGTTTCGAGGAATTATTCGAAAATGTAAAATCATTAGATTGGGATGAATGGATACCTGAAGATGGAAATTTCATTGTAGATGGTAAATCTGTAAAGTCAAAGCTATTCAGTATATCTGATTGTCAATCGATTACTGAGAAAGCAATAGTAGAGAAATTAAAAAAGAAATATAATGTCGAATGGTTTCAAAAAACTGGTGCAGACTATAGAATACAAGTTTCATTATTAAAGGATCTAGCTACAATAACTATGGACACCTCAGGTAATGGTCTTCATAAAAGAGGATATAGAGAGCAGGCTTCTAATGCTCCTATAAAAGAGACTTTAGCGGCCTCATTAGTGCTTCTAAGTTTTTGGAATAAAGATAGATTACTATTAGATCCTTTCTGTGGTTCTGGGACTATAGCAATTGAAGCCGCTTTAATAGGTAAGAATATTGCACCCGGACTCAATCGTAAATTTGCTTCTGAATATTGGAAGAATATAGACAGTCTGTATTGGAAAAATGCTAGGGTAAATGCTTTAAAGAAAATAGATCAGGATAGCGAATTAAGAATATTAGCTTTCGATAATGATCCTAAGATGATTGAGATTGCTAAGGAAAATGCTTTTGAAGCTGGAGTAGATGATTGCATAAATTTTAAAGTCAAAAACTTCTACAACTTACGTATAGACCCAGATGATTACGGTATAATGATCACAAATCCACCTTATGGTGAACGATTAGGATCTGTTGGTGAAGCTAAGAGACTATATGGTCATTTAGGCGCTCTTATGAAAAATATAAATACATGGTCTAAATATATTATAACTTCTTTCGAGAATTTTGAATCCGTATATGGAAAGAAAGCGGATAGACGAAGAAAATTATATAATGGTAAGATTAAAGTCGATTATTACCAATACTATGGTGATAGACCTGAATATAAATAAAATAAAAAAATGTATGCTATTCTTTGCATACATTTTTATTTTTTACTTCTTTCCTCTATTTTCGTCCTTTTTTTCATCTTTTAATAAAGCCTTTCTAGAGATATTTATTCTACCTTGTTTGTCTATCTCTGTAACTTTAACTAATACTTCATCTCCAACAGATAAAACATCTTCTACTTTATTGATTCTCTCATTTGCAATATTAGATATATGAAGTAATCCTTCTTTTCCATTCAATATATCTACAAAAGCTCCAAAATTTACAATTCTCGTAACTTTTCCTAGATATATCTCTCCAACTTCAACTTCTTTTATTATATCTTGAATCATTTTTTCGGCTAATTTTCCACCTTCACGGTCATCAGTAACTATTGCTACTTTTCCATCATCGTCTATATCTATTTTTGCGCCAGATGCATCTATTATTTTATTTATCATTTTTCCACCTGGTCCTATTATATCTCTAATCTTATCAGGATTTACATAGATAGTCTTTATTCTAGGAGCATATTCGGAAAGTTCACTTCTTGGTTCTGATATAGTCTCTGCCATTTTATCTAAAATAAAGAATCTTCCTTTTTTAGCTTTTGCTAAAGCTTCTTCTAATATCTCCCTATCTATTCCAGCAATTTTTATATCCATTTGAATTGCAGTAATTCCTTCTCTAGTTCCAGCTACTTTGAAATCCATATCTCCTAGGAAATCTTCCATACCTTGTATATCAGTTAATATGGTGAGTTTGTCCTCCGATTTCATAAGTCCCATAGCTATTCCTGCTACTGAATCTTTTATAGGAACTCCTGCATCTAATAATGAAAGTGTTGAACCACATACACTTGCTTGAGAAGATGAGCCATTTGATTCTAATATTTCTGATACAACTCTTATAGTATAAGGGAAATCCTCTTCTGAAGGTAGTACCGGTTCTAATGCTCTTTCTACTAAAGCACCATGCCCTATTTCTCTTCTTCCTGGTCCTCTTACTGGTCTAGTCTCTCCTGTACTATATGGCGGGAAATTATAGTGATGCATATATCTCTTTGATTCTTCTTCTCCAATTCCATCTATTATCTGAACATCAGAAGCTGCACCTAATGTCGTTACTGTAAGTGCTTGAGTTTGGCCTCTAGTAAATAAACCGGAACCATGAGTTCTAGGTAATAATCCTACTTCTGTACTTATCGGTCTTATCTCATCTACATTTCTTCCATCAGGTCTTTTCTCTTCTTCTAATATAAGTCTTCTCACTTCTGCTTTTATAATATCATAGAGAATCTCAGAAATTTGTTTTTTAATATCTTCGTATTCTTCTTCATACTTTTCTTCAAAATATTCATGAGTCTCTTCTTTTATACCATCTATTGCTTCTTCTTTTTCTAATTTTTCTACTATTTGAACTGCTTCAATTAATTTTGATTCAGCAAATGATTTCACTTCATCTATAAGCTCTTCACTTATTTCTTCAGGTTCAAATACATTTTTCTCTTTTCCAACTTCTTTGCTTATCTCATTTATAAATCTACATATTTTTTTTATTTCATCATGTGCAGTTAATATAGCATCTAACATCGTATCTTCTGATATCTCATTTGCTCCTGCTTCAACCATCATAATCGCTTCTTCAGTTCCCGATACGATTAAATTTAGATCTGATTCTTCTTTTTGTTTAGAGTTTGGATTTACAATTAACTCCTCATTTACAAGGCCTATATTCACAGCACCAGTCGGTCCTTCGAATGGTATATCTGATATAGAAAGTGCTATAGAAGAACCAATCATCGCTGGTATATCTGGTGAATAATCTTGATCTACAGAAAGTACTGTTGCTATTATCTGAACATCATTTCTGTATTTATCAGGAAATAACGGTCTTAAAGGTCTATCTATAAGTCTTGAAACTAAGATTGCCTTTTCACTCGGTCTTCCTTCTCTCTTTATAAATCCACCTGGTATCTTTCCAACTGAATAAAGCTTCTCTTCATAATCAACACTTAAAGGGAAAAAATCTATTCCATCTCTTGGTTCTTTCGATGCTGTCGCTGTAACTAATACTACTGTATCTCCATACTTTACTAAACATGCTCCCCCAGCTTGTTTTGCAACTTTTCCTATATTAACAGAAAGCTTTTCTCCTGCTAATTCCATTTCAAAATTTTTCTCGGTCATATTTCCTCCTTATAAAACTTAATTTTCAATATATAATTAAAGAGTGGGAATGCCCCACTCTTATTTAAATTAACGTCTTAATCCAAGTTTTTGAATTAATGCACGATATCTATCTATGTCTTTATTTTCAAGATATCTTTGAAGGTTTCTTCTTTGTCCAACCATCTTCAAAAGACCTCTTCTTGAATGAAAATCTTTTTTATGCTCTTTTAAATGCTCATTTAATTTATTGATTCTATGAGTAAGTAAAGCTATTTGTACTTCTGGTGAACCAGTATCTCCTTCTTTAGTTTGGTACTCTCTAATTATTTCTTGTTTTTCTTCTGTTGTTAAATTCATTATAAATCCTCCTAATTTTTTTCATCTCAATCCAAGTAAAAAGTCGAGGCTCTTTAAACTTAGAATAAGATATTTTGACTCTATAATTTTATCATAATTATTTTTCTTTTGCAAATAGAATGCTAGATATATCGCTCTTAACCTGAGTTATGAGATTTGTAACAGTAGTAAATTTTACTTCCCCTCTCATAAATCTAACAAATTCAACATCTATATTTTCATCATATATATCGTCATCAAATCCCAATAGATGAGTTTCTATGGAAAATAAATCTATATCTCCAAAGGTAGGATTCTCACCTACATTAGTTAAGCTTTTATACTCCTTGCCCTTATAAACGGTTCTCGTCTCATAAACACCAAATTTAGGATTAATATATTTATCATCACATTTTAAATTTGCAGTCGCAAAACCTAGATGCTTTCCTCTGCCTTTTCCTCTTATAACCTTTCCAGATATCGTAAATGGAACTATGAGAATTTCATTTACCTCTTCAATATTTCCGCTTTTGATATAATCTCTTATAAGAGAACTGCTGACAATTTTATCTTTATATTCAACTGCATCAATTATATTTACTTTAAATTTAAAGCCACCGTTCTTAAGATATGATGCATCTCCTTCTGCATTCTTCCCAAATTTAAAATTAAATCCTATAAATATTTCTTCCGCTCTGACTTTATTTATTAATATATCTTTTACAAAGTCTTCACGAGACATATTTCTTAATTCCTGATTAAAATCTAATATATATAGAATATCTACACCCATGCTTTTTAAGACCTTACATTTCTGTTTAAAACTCATTATCTTGCAATCTACGCCTCTATTTTTCTTCTGGGTTAGTTTTTCATTAAAAGTTATTACGACAAGCTTACGATTTATTTTCTCTGCTCTCTCTTTAGCTTTTATAAGTAACTCTTTATGGCCAATATGAACACCATCAAAATTACCAAGTGCTACAACTGTGCCGTCATCAAGTATTCTATTATCTTCTATAATTATCATATTCAGCACCGTCCGTCTAAATAAATAAAACTTTGTCCATCTTTAGTCTTTTATCTTTTATTCTTCCTATACCTATGAATTGATTCTTGCAATAAACCCTATACAATGTGTCAGAATCATTATAATTTGCTTTATCATCATAATTATAACATAATTCTTTTACTGGTATCTTAATACCATTTAAAATTTTTTTGAAATATTCTTCTCTCAATTCTATCTCTTCCATAAAATCTAAGGGATAGTCTAGTTTATAAATATGCTCATTCAATTCATCATTCATATATAGATTTTCTATCTCATCTAAGGTCAGACTATTTTCTATATCGAATTTACCAACTTTTGTTCTCAATAAGAAAGACATATGTGAACTCATACCGAATTCTTTTCCCATATCTTTACATAATGTTCTTATATAAGTTCCGCTAGAACATTCTATATCGAATAAAAATCCATCACTATTATTTGACACTAAAGAGAGTGAATATATATTTACTTTTCTTTTCTTTCTCTCTATATCTATACCTTCTCTTGCTAATTCATATAATCTCTTCCCACCAATTTTTTTTGCTGAATACATAGGCGGAATCTGTTCTATTTCTCCTGTATATTTTTTGAATACATTATATATTTCATCAGTAGAAACTTTTCTTACTTTAGAAGTCTCAATTTTTTCACCATATCTATCTTCTGTAGTAGTAGTATATCCAAATTTTAATTTAGCTCTATAAGTCTTTCTTATCTCTTCTCTATTAAAATATTCTGATATTCGAGTTGCTTTGCCTATACATATAGGGAGCACTCCTGATGCATTAGGATCAAGAGTGCCCGTATGTCCAATTTTTTTTATTCTTGTAATTCTTCTCATAAAGCCAACAATATCATGAGAAGTCATATTCGACGGTTTCAATACATTTATAATTCCATTCATTTTTTAGTCCTTATTAAAATATTTTTTTAATTCTTCTTCTGCATTAGATATTAATTCCTTCTTTAATTCATCTATAGGCATTGTTGAGAAAAATCCGGATGCTCTAATATGTCCACCTCCATCAAATTTAGAGGCTATACCAGATACATCTGCTATTGATTTTGCTCTTAAGCTACCTTTTAAACCATTATCAAGCTTTTTTAAGACTATTGATATTTCAACTCCCTCAATATCTCTTAGAAACTCTACTAAGATATCACTGTACTTCATATCAGATTTACTCTTTTCTATTATATCCTTATCAACTAAGAGATATGCTATTCTATCATCGAAGAAAAGTTCCATATTATCGATTGCTTCTTTTAATAATCTAATATAAGCCAGTGAATTATTTTGATATATAGCATTTACTATCTTATCTCTATTTATTCCAATATCTATTAACTCAGCAACTACTCTATGAGAGTTACTAGAAGTAGAGGAGTATCTAAAGCTACCAGTATCTGTCAGTATCCCAGTATATAGACTCTCTGCAATATCTTCATCTATTGATATATCCATCGCTTTTAATATATTAAAAACTATCTCAGAGGTAGATGAAGCTTCTGATTTTACTATATTTATAGTTCCATATTTAGGATTCGTTATATGGTGATCTATATTGATGATTTTCGACTTTTCAATACTAATTCCTGCCCTATGAAGATCTCCACAGTCTAATACGAATACCAGGTCATAGTCATCAGAAGATTTAATCTCGCCTATATTTTCTGTTTTTAAAAATGAAAATCTCTTTGGGACTTCATCTTTTATAGCAATATCTATTTTTTTATTCCCATATTTCTTTCTTAAACCAAAACCAAGACCTAATATTGAACCTATGCTATCACCATCTGGACTAATATGGGAAATTACGAGAATATTTTTAGATTCACTTAATTTTTTTTCTAGATTATTTATTATTTTTTTCATCTAAACTTCTCAATATACTATTTATTTTTAGTCCTTCATCTAAAGATTCATCTAATTCAAATATTGGCTCTGGCGTATATCTCATCTTAACTCTTTGTCCCATTTCTCTTCTTATAAAGCTTTTAGCTGAATTTAGTCCTTCAATAGTTTCTTCTTTTTCTTTTTCATTTCCCATTACCGAAATATACATTTTAGCATATCTCAAATCTCTAGTTAAATCTACATGTGTTACACTCGTTACTGGTGATATTCTAGGGTCTTTTATTTCATTTAAAATGATAAGACTAACAGCTTTTTTAAGCTCTTCACCCATTCTATTCAGTCTTTTACTGCTCAAAATTTATCACCTCTTATATTATCTTTTAATAGCTTCCATCACATAGGCTTCTACAGTATCTCCAACTTTTACATCTTTAAAGCCATCTATACTAAGACCACCTTCGTAATTAGTCGCTAGTTCTCTAACATCATCTTTAAATCTTCTAAGAGAAGATAATTCTCCTTCATACACTACTACATCATTTCTAATAAGTCTTATCTTTGAATTTCTAGTTATCTTTCCACTTATTACATGGACTCCAGCGACTACAGCATTAGGTATTTTAAAAGTATCTCTTACCTCGGCTCTTCCCATAAATACTTCTTTATATTCTGGTTCAAGCATTCCGTCGATTGCTGACTTTATATCTTCTATTGCGTTATAAATAACTCTATAAGTTCTTATATCAACACTTTCTGTTTTTGCAACTTGTAATGCATTATTCGTAGGTCTTACATTGAATCCAATAATTATTGCATTAGATGCTGATGCAAGCATTACATCTGATTCAGTAATCCCACCAACTCCCTCATGTATAAGTCTTACTCTTACTTCATCTGTGCTAAGCTTTAGTAATGATTGTTTAACAGCTTCTATCGTTCCTTTTACATCTGATTTAATTACTATATTCAATTCCTTCATATTTCCATCTTGAATTCTATCGAATAAATCATCTAGAGAGACTTTCTGAGTCGATTTCATCTGCTCATCTCTTAGTCTTAATCTGAATCTATCTGCAATAGTTCTTGCCATTTTATCATCTTCTACCATATATAGCTTTGCACCTGATTCAGGTACTTCTGATAGACCTAGAATTTCAACTGGTGTAGATGGGCCTGCTTTTTTAATCTGTCTTCCCTTATCGTCTATCATTGCTCTAATTCTACCAGAAACTTTACCAATTACTACTGCATCTCCTATTGATAATGTTCCTTTTTCAATTAAAACAGTAGCTACAGCTCCTCTTCCAACATCTAATTTAGCTTCTATTATAGTACCTACAGCTCTTCTATTAGGATTAGCTTTTAGCTCTTGAACTTCAGCTACTAATAGAATCATCTCTAATAACTCTTCTATATTCTTTCTATGTTTTGCAGAAACATTTACAAATATGGTATCTCCACCCCATTCTTCTGATATCAATCCATATTCAGTTAATTCCTGCATTACTTTTTCTGGATTTGCTGTTGGCTTATCTATTTTATTAACAGCAACTATTATAGGTATATCAGCTGCTTTTGCGTGATTTATAGCTTCTACAGTCTGTGGCATAACCCCATCATCTGCTGCTACAACTAAAATTGCAACGTCTGTTATCTGTGCACCTCTAGCTCTCATAGAAGTGAATGCTTCATGTCCTGGTGTATCTAAAAATACTATCTGTTTTCCATTAGATTTAACCGTTGATGCACCTATATGTTGAGTTATTCCTCCTGCTTCAGATTTTATATGATTAGTCTCTCTAATAGCATCTAATAGAGAAGTCTTTCCATGATCAACATGTCCCATTACCGTAACTATTGGTGGTCTTTCTACAATAAGCTTTTCATCTTCATCATCTTCATAATTATATGTTTCTTCAAGCATAGCCTCGAAATCTTCTACATCACTTACTTCTCTTTCTATTGATTTGTTATTTTCTGCTGCTATTATAGCTGCAGTTTCAAAATCAATTTCCTCATTTAAAGTGACCATAGCTCCTAGGTTCATTAGATCTTTTATAATATCCGTAGCGCTTATTTCTAATTTCTCTGCTAATTCTTTTACTTGTATAGTATCTGGCACCTTTATGCTTTTTTTATTCTCTTCTTGTTTATTACCATTATTCTCGCTTATTGTAATCTCCTCCTTACGTTTCTTTCCCCTATTTCTCTTTCTCTTTTTTCTTTCTTTTTTATTATCACTATTCTCTTTCAGATTCTGATCTTTTTTTAATTCTTTTTTCTCTACTACTTCTTCTTTTTCTTTAACTTCTTCTTTTTCTATATCACTTTTATTTTCTTCGCTAATAAGTTCTTTTATAGCTTCTGCCTCTTTTGCATCTATAGTATTCATATGACTTTTTGCTTCTATTCCAAAATCATTAAGTTTTACTATTAATTCTTTTGCAGGAACTCCTAACTCTTTAGCTAATTCATGAATTCTTACTTTCATCTAAACACCTCCACTTAAGAATTTAAGTAGATTCAATTTTCATAAGAAGAGCATTCGCAAAATTCTGATCTTTTAAAGATAGGACTGATATATACTGTTTCCCTAGTATTTGACCTAGTTCTTCTTTAGTCCCAAAAATTCTAAACTCTATATCTCTGCTATCAGTCATATTCTTAAACTTCTTAATAGTATTCGCTGAAGCATCTTCTGCTACTATTACAAGAAAAGATCTCTTCTTCTTTATATCTATTTCTACTCCGGTCTCACCTGTTGTTATATAATTGGCTTTTTTTCCCATACCTATAAATGATATTGCTCTATTCATATTCTATTTCCTCTTTTAGTCTATCATATATTTCATCTGGTATATCTATTTTCAAAGCTCTATTTAATCTTTTACTAGAATAAGCATTTTTAAAGCACTCTATATCTCTACATATATAGGCCCCTCTACCATTTGCCTTTCCTTTTAAATCGATAAATACTTCTCCTTCTTTGTCTTTTACAACTCTTATAAGCTCTTTTTTAGGCTTCATCTCATTGCATCCTAAACATTTTCTAAGAGGTATTTTTTTACTCTTCAAATTTATCCCTCCAATATGGAGCTATCATCAATATTATCTGCTAAGTTCTCTCCTACTTTTTCTAAATCTCCACCTTCATCAAGATATTGGGTCTTGTCTTTTATATCTATCTTCCAACCTGTAAGCTTTGCAGCTAATCTTGCATTTTGACCTTCTTTACCAATAGCTAATGATAGTTGATAATTTGGAACTACGACTAATGCTGATTTTTCATTTTCATCAACTTCTACATATAAAACTTTTGCTGGACTTAAACTATTCTTTATAAAAACTCTAGGATCTTCATCCCAAACGATTATATCTATTTTTTCTCCACCTAATTCATCTACTACTGCTTTTACTCTATTGCCTTTAAATCCAACACATGCTCCTACTGGATCTACACCTTCATCATTAGAATATACAGCTATCTTCGTTCTTGAACCGGCTTCTCTAGAAGTGTTGAAAATTTCAACAATGCCTTCCTGTATTTCTGGAACCTCTAATTCAAAAAGCCTTTTAACTAGTCCTGGATTAGTTCTAGAGAGTAAAATCTGTGGACCTTTTGATGTTCTCTTAACTTCTACTACAAATACCTTTATTCTATCACCTTGTTCAAAACTTTCCCCTTGTATCTGTTCTGATATGGGAAGATTCCCTTCTAGCTTGCCTAAGTTTATTAATAGATTTGTAGGACTCGTTCTTTCTACAACTCCTGTTAAAATCTCTTGCTCTTTTTCCATGAAATCTCCATATATTATTTCTCTCTCAGCTTCTTTTATCTTCTGTGTAACTACCTGCTTAGAAGTTTGAGCTGCGATTCTTCCATAATCTCTTGGTGTTATTTCTATATATACTTCATCACCATCTTCAATTTCTATATTTAATTTTCCTTCATCGTCGAGCTTTACTTCGATTAACTCTTTTTCAGCTATTATATCTCCTAAATCTTCATCAAGATCTGAACTTATTGATTCTTTAGATACGAAAACTTTTTCTTTTTCTATCAAATCTATTAATTCTCTCATACTTATTTCAAATATTTCGTCATCTTTAAATTCTGTTACTATCTTTTTTGAGAATACACTGACTTTTCCAGTCTCTCTATCTATTCTAACATCAACATTTTGTGCAGTACCAAAGTTTTTCTTATAACCCGATATCAATGCTGCCTCTAATGCATCTAATATCGTCTCTTTAGAAACACCTTTTTCTTTTTCTATTTCTCCAAGAGCTTCTATTAACTCTTTATTCATTTTATTCCCTCCAACACTAAAAAATTATAGCTAGATTTATTTTTGAAATGTCTTTTCTCTTTAATTTGATTAATTCCTCTGATTCTTTAATTATTATCTCTTCATCATCGAAAGATATCAATTCACCTACAAAATTTTTTCTTCCATCTACAGGTGCATAAGTTCCTATTTCTACATCTTTACCGATATTTCTCTCTAGATCTCTATTGCTCTTGAGTGGTCTATCTAATCCCGGTGATGAAACTTCAAGAAAATAATTTTCTGGTATTGGATCTTTTTCATCTAATATTGGATTTATAGCTTTAGTAAAATCTTGACAATCGTCTAAGCTCAATCCTTCTTCTTTATATAAATATATCCTCAAATAAGATGAATCCCCTTCTTTAAGATATTCTACATCAACTAATTCTAAACCCATTTCTTCAGCTAAAGGTTTTGAAATATCAGTTACTATCGATTCTATTCTATTCAACTCAATACCCCCAGTATGTATATAAATCAGTTATAATATACTTAGAAAATTTTAAAATAAAATAAATTAAGAGTGGGCAAAAGTCCCACTCCTTCCGTAAATCTATTTATTTTATATATCTATAATACCATAATTGTGTTAGAAATGCAATCTATAAGCTATTTTATCTGATCTTGGCTTTTTTATTTGCTATTAAATTCATAATCAGTATTATTATCATGAACTTGAGTATTTTAAATTTTTTTATGGTATAATACTTTTGATGAATTTGTTTTAAAAAATATATTATATATTTAGGAGGAAGTGAATGAGTGATATTAATGTAATTCAGAAAAGAGATGAAGACCTTGATCTATTAAGAGCTTTTTCTATATTTTGGGTTATGATAGTCCACTGTCTATATTGGCCTAATATATTAGATCAAGGAGTGGGGATTTCAATTCTATTGATAGAGATGCCTATAATATTTTTTATCACAGGAGCGAGTAATATATATGCAAAAAAAAGATCTTTAATGAACTTCTATAAGAGAAGATTGTTAAGAGTTTTAAAGCCTTATGAGGTATTTGCAATTATAAATATTATCTTATTATATATAACTCATCAGGATATAAATTTTACTAATATAATTAGATGGATTTTACCATATGGCTATCAGTATACGGATATTTTTTTCCTACCTTGGCATCTCTGGTTCATGCCTGTCTATATATTATTAGTTTTAATACTGCCAATATTATTGTTTTTTTATAGAAAAAATATATCTAAATACTATATAGTATTAGTTCAATTTGCTCTAATATTATTCTATTTTAAACCAGAACTATTATCTAATTCTAAGCTTGAATTCTATATACCGACTGTCTTATTCTATTCTTTTTGGACTGCAATAGGTTTTGAATTTAAAAGAATTAGAGAGTTGAGAAGAAATAATAATATGATTCTTCCATTAGTCTTTACTCTTTTAGGTATAGGTATTATGTATATGATATATAGGACGAATCCTGAAATTAGTTTTAATATGCAAGATAATAAGATACCTGTTAAGCTTATGTTTTCAGCATATTCACTTATAGCGATGTCTGTTTTCTATATATTAGCTCCTGGTATTATATTCGTTTTAAAAAAGCTTAAAGATTTTAAATATTTTAATTTGATAATTAATTCATATAATGTAAATGGATTTTCAATTTATTTATTTCATCCTTTTATATTCCTATTGCTTTTCCATTTCTATAGAGCTGAATTAGAGTCTATGAATAAGACTATTTCTACTATAATCATCATGGTTTTAATAACAAATCTATCTCCTCTTTTAGGATGGGTTTTAGGAAAATTAGGTATAAGATAGAATAAGACTCCTTAAGGAGTCTTATTCTATTTTTCTAATATATCTGCTATTCTTTTACTTGCAAATCCATCTCCATACGGATTATTAGCTTGGCTCATCTTTTCATATTCTTTTTCATCTTCTAATAAGAGCTTAAAAGTATTATAGATCTTCTCTTCATCAGTTCCTACAAGTTTCAATGTGCCCGCTTCAATACCTTCTGGTCTTTCTGTTGTATCTCTCATAACTAATACAGGTTTTGCAAGGCTTGGTGCTTCTTCTTGAATTCCTCCACTATCAGTTAATATTAGATATGATTTTGCCATAAAATTGTGAAAATCTAATACATCTAATGGTTCTATTATTCGAATTCTATCGCAATCTCCTAGAATCTCATTAGCAGCTTCTCTGACAACTGGATTCATATGTATTGGATATACCGCTTTTATATCAGGATATTCTTCTATTATCCTCTTTATGGCTCTAAACATATTTCTCATAGGCTCCCCTAGATTCTCTCTTCTATGAGCTGTTATCATTATAAGTCTGCTATCTTTTGCCCACTCTAAATGCTCATGTGTATAGTTTCGATCTACAGTAGTCTTAAGTGCATCTATTACTGTATTTCCAGTAATATATATTTTCTTTTCATCTTTTCCTTCATTTATTAAATTTTCTTTTGCTTTTTCTGTTGGAGCAAAATTATATTCAGCAACTATACCTACCGCCTGTCTATTAAACTCTTCAGGATATGGAGAATATATATCATAGGTTCTAAGTCCAGCTTCTACATGTCCTACAGGGATTTGTAAATAAAAACAAGCTAATGCTGTTACAAATGTTGTAGATGTATCTCCATGGACTAAGACTACATCTGGATCTACCTCTTCTAAAACCTCTTTCATCTTGCTTAAAATATTTATAGTTACATCGAATAATGTCTGTTTGCTCTTCATTATTGATAGGTCGTAATCCGGTTTAATTTTAAATGCATCTAATACTTGATCTAACATCTGTCTATGTTGTCCTGTTACACAGACTTTCGTATCTATATTTTCTCTACTCTTTAATTCTTTTACTAAAGGGCACATCTTAATAGCTTCTGGTCTCGTCCCAAATACTACCATAACTTTCTTCATAAAATCATACTCCTTATTTCATTCTTATTCTCTATTATAGCATAGTTTATTACCATTATTTTATACCAATAAAAAAGCTATTTTAAAACAACTAATATATTTTTAATCTAATATTTTCAGTCTATTATACTTTCTATTATAATTGATTATAAGAGAAAAAGGCACGCAATGCGTGCCTTTTATATCTATTTATCTTTTTCTATTTCTTCTTCATCTATGGTCTCAGGAATAGATTTTTGATCCGTTGGTAATCCATATTTCTCTCTTATCTTCATCTCTATCTCATGAGCAATTTCTGGATTCTCTTTTAAATAATCTTTTGAATTCTCTCTTCCTTGACCGAGTCTAATATCACCGTAACTATACCATGATCCTGCCTTATTTACTATATCTGCTTTAGTTCCAACATCTAATATATTTCCATCTTTAGATATACCTTCTCCATACATTATATCAAATTCGGCTTGTTTAAATGGAGGTGCTACTTTATTCTTAACGACCTTTACTCTAGTTCTATTACCTATCATCTCATCGCCTTGTTTTAATGTTTCAATTCTTCTAACATCTAATCTTACAGATGCATAGAATTTAAGGGCTCTTCCTCCTGTTGTGACTTCTGGACTACCAAACATAACACCAACCTTTTCTCTTAATTGATTTATGAATATGGCTATGGTATTAGATTTTTTTATAGCTCCAGCAAGTTTTCTCAATGCTTGCGACATAAGTCTAGCTTGAAGACCAACATGTGAATCTCCCATTTCACCTTCTATCTCAGCTTTTGGCACTAATGCAGCAACTGAGTCTACTACTACCATATCTACAGCGCCACTACGTACTAATGCTTCGGCAATTTCAAGGCCTTGCTCTCCTGTATCTGGTTGTGAAACTATCAACTCTTCAATCTTAACTCCTAGTTTTTTAGCATAACCTGGATCTAATGCATGTTCTGCATCTATAAATGCAGCAGTTCCTCCAATTTTCTGTACTTCTGCTATTGCATGAAGTGCAACAGTCGTCTTACCAGATGATTCTGGTCCATATATCTCTATAATTCTTCCTTTAGGATATCCACCAATACCTAATGCAATATCTAAATCTAAAGCTCCTGAGGATATTGATTCGATATTGAGTTTTGTATCTTTTCCTAGAGTCATTATAGAACCTTTTCCAAATTGTTTCTCTATTTGAGTTATTGCAACATCTAATGCTTTTTGTTTTTCTATCATATTCGTCCACCTTTTCCTAAATTTCTATAATTCTATTGAATAGATATTTTTTTCAGATAAATACTTCCTAACCATATTGAAAGCTTCTTTTGCAGTTCTTTCTTGAATAGTTTTTCTTCTTCCTACAAAATTATTCTTTTTTATAATTACCCCATCTTTAGTCTTTAAACCAATATATACTAAACCTACAGGTTTTTCTTCAGTTCCATCAGGACCTGCTATTCCAGTTACAGAAATTGCAATATCAATACTTCCTCTATTATAAAGTCCTTCGGCCATCTCTCTTGCAACTTCTTCACTTACAGCTCCATATTTTTTTAAACTATCTTCACTGACATTCAATTCTTCAACTTTAGCCCTATTGCTATAAGTCACGATTGATCTATCGAAAACTTCTGAAGCTCCTTCTAATGCGACTAAAGTACTAGCTATTAATCCACCAGTGCAGGATTCACAAAAGGCTATTTTCATCTTATTCTGCTTCAAATTTTTATATATGGATTCTTCTATATTATCATAGGATAGAGTATAGATGTATTCACTATATCTCTGATATATTTTTTCATATATATTGTTTAATTTGTCTTCTTCTTTAGATATAAGTTTTACTCTTACTTCTCCTAGTTTAGAATATGTTGCTATATAGACTCCATTTTCTTCTCTTATGAGATCTTTTATACCTTCTTCTAATAAGGACTCTCCTATACCAATAGTCTTTATCATCTTTTTATATATTTTTTCTTCTGAATCTATTAATGGTACAACTTCTTTTTTAAATAGATTCAACATCTCACCAGGTGGCCCTGGTAGAAGAATGTATTTAATTCCATCGTTTTCTAGAAAATATCCAGGTGCTGTTCCTAAGTCATTTTTCAATACTATACTATCTTCTATTATATAAGCTTGTTTTTTATTATTAGGACTAGGTTTCGTTCCTCTATTAGCAAAGAATCTTTCTATAGAATCCATAATCTTTTGATCATAGATCAGATCTTTATGATTGACTTCTGCTACTATCTCCTTAGTGAAATCATCATCTGTAGGCCCTAAACCTCCAGTGAAAATAATTATATCCACTTTTTTCTTGCTATCTTCTATTAATTCCTTCAATAAATCTTTATTATCTTCTACGGATATATGGAATTTAACTTCTATTCCTAAGTCGAATAGTCTTCTTGATAATGTCTGTGAATTTATATTTAATGTGTCTCCTGATGTGAGCTCTGTTCCCACATTGATTATGGCCGCTAACATATAATCCCTTCTTTCAATTCGCCTATATTATAGTTTATCATTTCTTACTCTTAAGGTAAAGTGATATGCTTTTAGCTTCTTTTATTAAATCTTCTCTATTATTATGCTCTGGAAATTCTAATACGTATTCTACTAAGCCTTCTAATATTATCGAAAGCTTCGGTCCTTTTTCAATTCCTAAATCTATCAAATCATTTCCATTAATCGCAAGATCTTTTCTATTGAGTGGCTCTTTATAATTCTTTATTTGCTTAAATATCTCTTTAAATCTTTCTCCTGGTATCTTATTATCTCTATCTAATGTAGAAGACTTATCCGCTTCATATAGTTTTATTAATCTTTCGATTGTATCATTGCCTATTTTTCTAGATAATCTCTTAACAGATTTTGGTGTTTGCATATCATGAACTGCCATATGATAATTGACTAGATTTGATACTTCTTCAATCGATTTCTTACTATAGTTCAATCTTCTCATGATCATCTTAGTCATATCTCTTCCGACTGAATTATGTCCATAGAAATGGCCTATCCCCTTATCGTCTATGCTAAAGGTTTTTGGTTTTGCTATATCATGAAATAATGCTGATAATCTAGTATTTAAATCGGAAGGAGTATTATCTAATACATCCATAGTATGTTCAAATACATCTTTATCATGAAACGGTGATTTTTGGTCAAAATTAATTCCGTCTTTTATCTCAGGTATTATATATTCAATCAATCCTGTATTTAACAATAATTTTATACCATAAGACGGCTTATCTGATAATAGAATCTTATTGAATTCCTCTCTTATTCTATCTGCACTTATATTCTTAAGATTATTTTTATTCCTCTTTATGCTATTATAAGTGGTCTCTGTAATCTTAAACTTTAATTGAGTTGCAAATCTTACTGCTCTGATTATCCTTAAAGCATCTTCTTCGAATCTTTTATCTGCTGAACCTACAGTTCTTATCAATCCCTTTTTTAAATCTTCTCGACCTCTAAATAGATCGATTATCTTGTCTTCTATATCCATAGCCATAGCGTTTATGGTAAAATCTCTTCTCTTTAAATCTTCTTCTATATTTTTTGTAAATTCTACGCTTTCGGGCCTTCTATTGTCTATATATTCTTTATCTATTCTATACGTCGTTATTTCAAATATCTCTTCTCCTTTTTTTACTCCTATAGTTCCGTGTTTCTTTCCTTTTTTAAAAACTGTGTAGTTTTTTTCAAAAATTTCTAAAATTTCTTCTGGATATGCGGAACTACAGATATCCCAGTCATTAGGTTTCTTTCCTAATAATTTATCCCTAACACAACCACCTACTAGATATGCTTCGTAACCATTATCTAATAATTCTCTTATTAAAGATTTTGCTAAGTTTTCTGAATTCATAATATCCCTCTCATTTTTACTAATAAAAAACACGCCTTAAAGGCGTGTTTTTAATCATTTGTCAACATGAATAGTTTCCCAGTTTTTGGATCCTTATATACGGTTCCCATTCTTTCGTATGCATCTGGTGAATTATCTTCTTCAACTACTTTATCGTGAATACTATCTATTCCTGTGACATCTCTTCCTTTTGATAAATCTATTTTGCTTCTTTCAAGCTTAACATCAACATTCCAATTCACTATTAGTGCTACCATCAGGCCGCACGCAAATACTAACATAGCATCGGCAAGGTTACTAACACCTTCTAAAGGATTGATATTAGATTTCTCCTTGCTCATTCGCAATGTTCCCGCTCGAATATTCTTCCTTCTCTTCATTTCTTATGCGAACCTCCTCTAGAATGGTCTCCATCATAGTCTCTAAGGAAACCATATAATCCTCATACCATGTGGTTCTCACCTTACTTATTACATAGCAAACGGCTGCAGAAACTAATCCGGCAACAGTTGTATCGAATGCAATTAAAAGTGATTCAGAGAGCAATTTAGTATCTCCCTCACCTAATGCTAGAAGTCCAGGTCCTAATGGTACTAATGTTCCCATAAGTCCAAGCATTGGTGCAAGTCTAGTAACTATATCTGTTATTGATACTACTTTTTCATATCTATTTTCTTCTGATATTATAAGCCTTTGAGCAACCGATCTCTGTACATCATTCGGTAGATTTCTATAGCTTAGCAGTTCTAATAATGTTTCTTTCTGCCTTCTAAGTATCTTACTTTCCATTATCAAATCTTCGAGTTCGAAAGGCGTTTTTCCAATAAAGCTCTCAAGCAATCTAGGTATATTTTCCTTTAATCTCTTTCTCTCAGTAAATATTTCAACTATTATACTTCCTAAGGATACTATAGCTATCGATATCATTATCAATAGTCCTATAACTGTTGGAATAAATATACCTTGAGCTATAGTATGAAGTGTATCGTTTAAAATTGTCGATATTTCCAATGATTTTTCTCCTTTCAAATTTTTGCATTATTCTTTCTTGCTATTATATGCTTCCTAGATATTTAATATATCTCTGAACGCCACCAATTATTACGATTACTGCTAAGACTATCATAACTATAGGATTTACTTCTCCACTTAAATCCAATTTAGGCATTTCTCTTTCTTCCTGTTCTACTTCAAAAACTTTCCATCTAGATTCTCCAATATTTACTCTCTCATCAGTATTATCTGCATCAGTAAGTACACCTCTATCTGCTCTTAAATTTTCGTCTTGATTTTCTTCTGATTCTTCGTCATCTCTAGAAGTTGTACTTCTCGTAATTCTTCTAATAGTTCCAGATCTTCTTGAACGTGAAGTATTTGAATCTCTATTAGATCCTGAATTTCTACTGCTTGAGCTTGAATTCGCTGAAGATGGTGTTCTCCTTGTTCTAGATGAGCTAGAAGGTGTTGTTCCTGAGCTCGTAGAAGGTCTTCTAGTAGTTGAAGGTGTTCTTCTTATACTACTGCCTCCTGAGTTATTTCCACTAGAACTATTTCCTCCTGAGCTGCTTCCACCAGAGCTATTTCCTCCTGAACTGCCTCCGCTATCATCGTCAATTGTTAATTCTATTACCCTATCCGTTATATCACTATCATCTAATACATTTCCTCCACTACTTGGTGGATCTGGGGTAGGGACTGGGTCCGGAGTAGGATTAGGATCTGGGGTAGGAACTGGATCTTCTTTCTTATTTACTATAATACTATCCTTTAATTCTTTATCCTTATATTTATAAATAGCTGTTATAGTAACTTCTCCATCAGTTAAGTATTTTAAAAGACCATTTTCATCTACGCTAACCTTGCTAGGGTCTGAACTAACCCATTTTAATTCTCCATTGAGATAATTATCTTTTTGGAAATTTGTGCTGAGTTGCTTTTGTCCTGTATTATCAATAGTAATCTCACGGTCTCCTTGAATTTTAAATTGTTCTTCTGTTGGAATATCTTTTAAAAGTGATACTTTTATACTATTTATATTCTTTTTATATGGTATAGTTTTACTATTATACTCTTCTTCTGTCAGTCCTGCTAAGAAGGTAAATGCATCCTTCTTATCTTTTTCCGACTTTTTATAATCATCTTTTACAGATAGTATAGTATCTACCTTAGATTTCTCAGAGTCTTCTGTGAAATAATATTTCTCATTAAGCAATTCATCCTTAGTCTTCGTAAATACTTGATTTTCATTGTCCTTGAATTCGATATTATTTATCTCTTCTTTATCTACTCCAAGACTATTGATTAAATTTTCTATTGATATACCGTTTGCATTAATATCTTTAAATTCTCTATCTGATTCTACTTTATTAAAATTATATTTCCTGTCTTTAGAGATATCTTGCTTAAAGTTCTCATCAGATTCTAATTCTGCTAAAGTATATTCTCTTTTCTCTTGAAATAAATTATCTTTTCCTACTACAGTAATAGTAAGTTTTTTATCAATATCTCCAAATGAAAAGCTAGAAATAAAACTCATAGATAGAACTGTAATAAGTGAAAAAATCAATGCCATTCTAGTTCTCTTATTCATATTTCTCACCCCTTTGAAGAAAGTCTAAAATCGTATTTAGAAAAATTAATAATTATCATATATACTATTAATTATATTTATATATCATTATAAAATCAAGACATATGCTATATTCTTAATAGATTTTTTATTTTATAATCGATTGATCTACATTTCCTGCAGGTGGAATTATAGGATAAACACAATCATCTTTATCTAATACGCATTCGATAAGTACTGGTTCATTCTTAGAAATGGACTTATCATATGCTTCTTTAAACTCTTTTATATCATGAACTCTATAGCCTTCTATATTGTAAGCATTAGCAAGCTTTACATAGTCGACTTCATTCCCTATATCTGTTTCTGATATCTTATTGTCTTGGAATAGTTTCTGCCACTGTCTTACCATTCCTAAAGTGCTATTATTAAATAGTATTATGATTACGGGTATATTATAAGATCTTAGAGTTGCTAATTCATTGCAATTCATTCTAAAACTTCCATCTCCAGTTATTAATACTACTCTTTTATCGGGTTGCCCTAATTGAGCTCCTAATGCTGCTCCTAAACCGAATCCCATAGTGCCAAGTCCTCCTGATGTTACGAATGAGCGAGGATTTTTAAATCTCCAATATTGGGCAGTCCACATCTGATGTTGGCCTACATCTGTAGCTACTATATTATTTTCTAATTTTCTTGAAGCATATTCTAATATATTTTTTGCTATGAATTCATCTTCATGGAAGTTTCTCATCTTATCATAGCTTTTTATTTCTTCCATCCATTCTTTTCTATCTTTCTTTTCAATGTATTTATCTAATTTATGAAAGACTTCTTTCATATCCCCTACTATATATACATCTGCTGGTATGTTTTTAGATATCTCTGCTGCATCCATGTCTATATGGATTATCTTAGCTCTTTTAGCGAAAGTTTCTGTGTCTCCTGTTACTCTATCATCGAATCTAGCACCTGCTGCTATTAATAAATCGCAATTGTCTATTGCTTTATTTGTCATCACTTCTCCATGCATTCCAAGCATTCCTAGTGAAAGTTCTGAGTCTCTATCTATTGAGCCTAAGCTCATAAGTGTATTTGCTACTGGTATATGGGCTTTTTCAGCGATTTTTGCAATCTCTTTTGAAGCGCCTGAGGCCATAGCTCCTCCACCTATATAGAGTACGGGTTTTTTCGCTTCATTTATCTCTTTGCCTGCTAATTCTATCCAATCTTCGCCAGCTTCATTTCTCTTTATATTTAAATCTATTTCTTTTCTCTCAAATATTGTTTTTTCTGTGAAGATATCTTTTGGAATATCTACTAATACAGGTCCTGGTCTTCCTGTTCTTGCTATTTCAAATGCTCTTCTCATTATATCGGCTAGTTCTTCAATATTTCTAACTAAATAATTATGCTTTGTTATTGGTGTAGTTATGCCTGTTATATCGACTTCTTGAAAAGAGTCTTTTCCTAAAAAGGCTCTTCCTACTTGTCCTGTTATTACTACCATTGGTATAGAGTCCATGTATGCGTTTGCTATTCCGGTAACTGTATTCGTTGCTCCTGGACCTGAAGTAGCTACACAAACACCTACTTTTCCTGTAACTCTAGCATAGCCATCAGCAGCATGTGATGCTCCTTGCTCATGGCTAGTTCTTATATGGATAAAGTCTTCTTTTCTATCATACAATGCATCATAAAATGGTATTACTGCTCCCCCTGGATATCCAAAAAGTACATCAACACCTTGTTCTTTTAGGCATTCTAGAACTATATGTGCTCCCGTTAATTTCATTAAATCACTCCTCAATAAAAATACAATTTATATAAATATTATTAATATTATAGCATATTTCATATCATTATAGTTCTATAGATGAATATTTCTAGGCTTTATTCAAATCTAAAGATATTTATTTTAGAATTAAATGCAAATAAAAATATCCTAATCTATAGATTAGGATGTTTTTATTGAAAATATTAGATTTATTTGTAATTAGAAAATTCATATGTAAATAAGTCCTTTAATGTAGAAGATAGAAGAGGAAAAAAGCCGATGGAATTAAAGGAAAATAATTATAAAAGTCTGGCATATCATTGTTTAAATAGAAAAGAATATCGTATTAAGCTTAAAAGGATAGAGTATAGGAGAATTCTTTAGTAAATGAAAAGGTTAATGATTAAGATAATAGCATATTTTGTAGATAAAAAAATATAATAATATTTTACTATAGAGTGCTCTTTAATTTATATGATATAAATCTCTCAAAGAATAAGAATGAATAAAAAGAATATACTATATCTTAGAAATGTTCAGAGTTATTTTGTCTAAAAAATTGCTATCAAAGCACTATAAAAGTTTACACTACTCTCAAATTAGTCCCCCTATCGTTTGCTATTCCCCTAGATCAAAGCACTATAGAAGTTTACACTACTCTCAAATATCACTTAAATCCTTAGAGTACTATAAGAATTTACACTACTCTCAAACAATATCAATGACAGGCTTTCCGCTCATCAGTTTCAGTACTATAAGAATTTACACTACTCTCAAACAGGAGTTACTTACACTCAGCTTCTTGATCAGTTTCAGTACTATAAGAATTTACACTACTCTCAAACGGGGATTGCTAAAACCAACTTATATAATGGTTTCAGTACTATAAGAATTTACACTACTCTCAAACAGAGAGGGAGGAAGGCAAACATTGTACGAGTTTCAGTACTATAAGAATTTACACTACTCTCAAACACAACAGTTGGAAATAGCTAGAAAAGAGTTGTTTCAGTACTATAAGAATTTACACTACTCTCAAACAGAACCTTGTCTACCACAGAAAATTGTTAATGTTTCAGTACTATAAGAATTTACACTACTCTCAAACATTCGGTGCTTTCCCATGCCCTGCTATAAGTTTCAGTACTATAAGAATTTACACTACTCTCAAACATAGACATCTTGTGGATATTTCTTATCTGTGTTTCAGTACTATAAGAATTTACACTACTCTCAAACCAAAACGGCGGTCTGACGGGCGAGACTGAGGTTTCAGTACTATAAGAATTTACACTACTCTCAAACAAAGTCTTGTATTATTTATTTGAATATAAGGTTTCAGTACTATAAGAATTTACACTACTCTCAAACGACATGGCCGATGAAATTACCGCAGAGGCTGTTTCAGTACTATAAGAATTTACACTACTCTCAAACGTATATGGATAGAATTAAATACTTTGAAAGGTTTCAGTACTATAAGAATTTACACTACTCTCAAACG
>JAUNVB010000018.1:29231-35705 GCA_030537835.1 Andreesenia angusta
GTTTCAGTACTATAAGAATTTACACTACTCTCAAACCCCAAATATAATTATGAGGTCTGAGAGTTTCACCACAAAGTGGTTAAATGTACTACAGCATTCGTATAAATTCAATATAATTCACATAAATCTGAGTCTAAAATGAAGTTTTTTTCCTTCAAATTTTTATGTTCAGATTCAAATCTTTCAAATAATATTATATAATATTTCTTCTGAAAAGTATAGTCATAGACTTTGTTCAATTCCTCTTCAGTCAAAAATAACTTTAAATTACAGAATATGAATACCTCTTTATTATTTATAGAGTTTATTAAATCCATATATCTTATAATATTATTTACAATATCCTTTTCTTCAAATTCTATACTAAAATCAACACTTTTTAATATATCTGTAATTTTTATACTATTTTCTATGCTATATTCAAAATCAGAATTTTCGTTTATTAGAAATATAAACTTCTGTATAAAATCATAAAGATCCATTATTTCTTTATAATAATAGTTTATAGATTCTTCTTCTAAATATTTGTATATTTTATTCTTTACATTTCTTGAATTTAAATCTAACTCTAGCAAATTTTCAATAAATTCTACTTTCTTTTTTATATCTAATATTTTCAAACCATCTCTAATTAAAAATCCACCTTCATCGCCATTTAGCTGTTTTTTAAGTTCAATTAACATATTCCTATAAACTATAGAGTTTTCTATAATTATTACACTAATATTATTTTCTTCTAAATTAAAGTCATAATCTAAGCTATTATGTTGAAATATCAAATTATCACAGTCCTGTCATCATCATCTAATTTATCATTTTTTCTTTCTCCTACTAGATATATCATTTTAGAGTATTGTTTTTCTGTAATTACTAATACTTGCACTAATCCACTTTTAGGCTTATTCTTCTTCAAACTTAACTCAATTGTCTTAACAATGGAATGATTCAATGCCAATTTACAATATACAGATTCTTGCAACATAAAAAAGCCTGATTTCAATAAGTATTTTCTGAATCTTCTATAATCTCTCATATCTTCTGATGTGTATGTCGGTAAATCAAATAGTACAATCACTCTCATAAATCTATAGCTCATATTCAAAAAACCTTATTTTATTAATATCATCAGACTCTATTGCATTTATTACACTTTTAGTATATATCTGTATGCTATTTGGTAAAAACTGCTTCTTCCCATCTATCGTCAATTTTCTTTCATGTAGTTTTTGAATAATTCTTTTTTCATTCGTCCCAAAAGATTTAAAACTTTCCCTATATACTAAATCATCAACCAATACTCTAAAAGGCTCCATTAAATCTGAAGACAAATTAAAATGATTGAACTGATTAGAATGAAATATTCCTAATTGAGTTAAATAACCAAGAGAAGATAATTCTCTATTAAAAAAAGAGAGAATTATCTTATATCCATAGTTAAGAGCCGAGTTCGTTGCATTTTCATTATCTCTACAAAAATCATTACCATAAAGCGAATTAAAATAAACCTTAGCAGCATGCCCTTCTCTATTCGTCTTATCATTTATTTTCACTTCTTCAGCATATTTAAGAAGAAGATCAAAATTAGGTTTGCCGTTTTTTATTAAATTAATAGCTTGTTTTTGAATCTTATCTCTAATTATCTCTTGCCATACCTTAGCTTTAATATTTTTATTCCATATAATCTGCTTTTTAATTTTAAGACTACTATCATATCTTCCATAATATGGTATTAGTTCAGAAATAGGATCTCTTTTATTATCACAGAAAACAACTTTTACTTTCTTATCAATAAGTTTTGACAGAAGAGCAACCGTAAGTGAGATAGCTGTAGATTCCAATACTAAAGTTGAAATCTCAGATATATTGATATTCATAACCTTATCTTCTGTTCTTATAATTAAATTATCATACCTTAAGTCTAACTTAGATCTACTTGAAATAACTACATATCTCCAACTCATAATATCACCTAAAGTTTTATTCTATTTGAAAACAATCCTGTCGCAGATTCATTAATTATATAAATATCCTTATTTGTAAAGTTTTTTCCAATAGTTGGAACTCCACAGCTTTCCTTACCATTAATAAGCAATAGATTCACTTTTACACCTGGTATTCTAGAAAATAACTTATTTATTTCTGATATAACAGCGCATTTATCACCAATGCTTAATTCTGAAAAAAATTCTACTCCAGATTTAATTTCTTTTAATGGAGTGTTGGTTCTGTTTTCATATGGCCCATTTTTATCTAATCTCTTTATAAATATATCATATAAATCTAAAAGCTCTTTTTCAAATCTTATATTTGCTTCTTCTTGTGTTTCTTTATCGTTTCTTCTCTTAACATAGTTTAATTTGTTTTCTTTGATTCTATATATATAGTCAGAGACATCTTTTAACACCCTAGTGTTCTTCTCATCTAAAGTCAACGCTTTAGAACATTTTAATACAAATGAATCATTAGATTTTCCACAAATTAAATAAGGAAATCCATCTATTTCTATCTTAGATCTATATGGTATTCTCTCAACTATAATTTTAGGTTCTTTAAGTTCTAATACTTCTTTAGAAAACTTTATCAAATCTTCTTTACTATTTATCTTTTCTGATATATATATTGGAAGAACTTCTAATGTTCTTATTCTCTTCTTCTTTTTTTCATGTTCAACTAAGAACATATATTTACCTCTTACTTTATTATAATAACCATATCTTGATATATCCCATAGCTCTGACTTTATAGGTAATGTCAGTCCTTTATTCTTCCCTTTTCTCTGTATCGTTGCATCAAACAGCTGACCACTCTGATCAAAAGTTCTCTCCGTTATTAATACAGTCGGTCTCTTAATATTTCTTTTTACAGTTTTAATTGATTCATCTTTATCCCAAGCCTTTATACCATTTCTCTCTACATCAAATTCAAAAAATTTTTTTATATTGTACTTTCTTTCTTTACTATTTCCTTTTATGAAGTTCATTGGATTTTTTGTAAATTTAATATCGTAAGCATTCCCAATAGGTATAGCTAAATAGGCATCATGAGCATGATGGAAATTATTTAAATCCCTTGATTTTATAATATCAAATTTATGTCTAAAATCAGTTATTAAACCTGATTTTACATATATTATCTCTGAAGTTGGGTAGAGTTTTTGACATATTAGTCCTATAGCCTTAGTAGATTGTCTAGTCTCAACTAACTGTCTTGATATAAAGCTTACAAGTTCATCATCCGTAAAAGAAGTTGCTCTAATCAATCTATTAAACTTTTTCTTTGATATAAGTTTTTTATCTTTTAACCCTGCCCAAAACGAAAACATTTTCTTCCTTATACTATCGTCAATAGGATATTTGTCTGACTTATCATCGTTTAATTCTTTCTTTACTAATACAAGATTATCTATACTATCATCTTTAACCTTAGATTGAGGATATATATGATCTATATCATAAATATTTCTAGAAAAAAGCTCACTTAAATTAATATTTTCGCCAGAATACATGCATTTACCTAATTGAGTAAAATATAGATATAGTTTTCTCTGTCTAAGTCTTTCATTATCAAATGCTTCTAATTCATCATATAATTCTTTACAATCTAATTCTTTATAAATTTTAATTAATTGATCTTTCCTAGAGTCTTTTTTCTTCTTTACTTCCTCAGGCCCTCTAGCCATCTCAATAAATATTTTCTTAGGATCTTTTTCTGAAATGCTTTTTATTTCATCAACTATTTTGATTGTTTGATTTATCGCTCTTCTAACCGAAGGTGATAGATATAATTCATCCATAAACTCATCTAAATCGAATTCTTCCTCGGTCTGTAAATCCTCATTAAATCCATTTATCTCATCTGCAAAACTATATCTATATGAAAGTAATTCCATAAGATTGTCATTGCTTTCATACAATGCTTTAATTATATTATCGAATATCTCTCCAGTAGATCTATCTATCCCTTTTATATTCTTCAATAAGGTTTTAGATAATCTACCCCATTTACTATAATTTAGTTTAGTTATCTTTTTAATTTCATCCTCATTCAAATACTTTCCATACTCTTCAATTAATTTGCTTTTTAGTAATTTTTTATCTTTTCCATATAGACATTTCCACCTTATAGAATCTTCTGCAATATC
This sequence comes from Andreesenia angusta, assembly GCA_030537835.1. Taxonomy (GTDB): domain Bacteria; phylum Bacillota; class Clostridia; order Tissierellales; family Gottschalkiaceae; genus Andreesenia; species Andreesenia angusta_A. The sequence goes on from JAUNVB010000018.1 coordinate 33,373, forward strand.
TTCATATAACCTATCTTCTAACTTATCTCCAAAGATTTTCTTAAAATCAATATAAGAACTCATTGATGATTTTATCTGATCATCTATTCCACTAATTTCACATTTTTCTGGATTATCTATTTTTTTGATTTTTAAAAAATCACGTATATGCTTTATTTTTACATTCTTATAGACTTTAAATACTTCATCAAACATAGCTTTTTTTAATTCTACTGAAATAGGTTTCCCATCAATTTTCATATTATTAATTTCATTTAAGACTGTAAACTTAGAATATAGAATAGATTCTTTAGGTAAAACATCTTCTCCTATTAGATATGAACATTTATTAGTCATTCTAGTTATAAATTTTTCTGCCGATTCTTTTATATCTATTTTTTCTTCAAAGTTCCAAGGTAATACTTTTCCAACTTCTTTTCTTACAACCCAACTATTTCCGTGTCTCCCATTATCTACTGAATGATGATTATTTAAAGGTCCAATATAATAAGGTATTCTGAATTCAATTATCATGAGTAGTTTTTCACTTACAGTTAATCCATTTTCATCTTTTTTTGACAAGAAAGAATAATGTCTCTCTGCATTCTTTAGAATTCTTTCTAATTCAATCTTATGAAGTTGATAAGGTATAACACCATTATTACTTACTCTTTGTTTCGGCAATGCATTTCTTCTTTCTAATGAAAGCATTACATCTTTATATACTTTTAAATCTTTTTCATCGACTTCAATATTCTTTAAAAACTTTTCTAGTTTTTTACACAAATTCTCTTGACTAGGATCTTTCTTCTTAGCTAGCTGATTTCTACTATTATAAGACGAATCTCCAATATAGGTTGTATATATCCCATTTTCTCTATTTCTAAACACTTTATTATAATCAGAAATTTTCAAATATTTTCTGAACAAATATTTAATATCTTTCAATTCTTTTCTATGTCTTTCATATGATCTAACCATGCTTTCTGATAAAGTTTCACAGTCATCTAATATGTCATGAAGAATTGACCAATCATAAATACTTTTTAAAATATCTACTAAATCTATATCTTCATTTAGCAAATTAGCATAATTATTTCTATTATCATCATAATTTATATCTTTAAATTTAATATCCTTATATTCTATATCTTTATAGTTTTCATTATTAAAGAGGTTCTGAAAATTTCCTTTATTTCCTACCATTATTTTAAAAGCTGCATCTAATTGCTTATCTTTAGTGTTAAAAAGTTCTTTTAATAATTTAACTTTATTTGTTGCACTTTGTTCTTTATCCATAAGAATCTCCTCAACACTGCTTATATCATCAACTTCAATATCTATATCAAAATTATCTCTAAAATAATCTGATAAATTTATAAATGCTGTTTTTAAACTCTTTATACTTTTTAAATCTTGTCCTTCAAAAAGAAAATTTCCTCTTTTTTTTATGATATTATGAATAGCTAAGTATATGAGCCTTATATCTTTTTTAGAATTATCATCTATTAATTCTTTTCTTAAATGAAATATAGTTGGGTATTTTTTATAATAATCTTTATCTGTAAAACCTTTTTCATTAAATAATGTATATTTGTTCTTAATTTCTCTATCTTCAAGATGTAATTTACTTTCCTTTAACTTTTGAAAAAAAACTGGATCCACTTTAGATATCTCTTCTGCAAAAAGTTCTTGTACAAGCTTTATTCTGTCTTTTCTTCTATTAATTCTTCTTCTAGAACTTCTAAATATTCTAGTTTTTAAAGCAGTCTCTGCTTCTTCATACATTCTTGTTCCCCATGTATCTTTTCTATTAAATCTTATAAGATCATAGTTTTCATCTGTAACTGCCCATCCGACCGAACTAGTTCCAACATCTAATCCCAAATAATAGTCTTTAAATTTTTGCTTCATACAGTACCTCCACTAATATATTGATTGTTATTTTAATTAAAGGTTGATATTATTCACTTGACAATCTATTTTAATTATAATATACTTGTCATATAAGTTCAATAATATAAGAATTTACACTACGAGTTCAAACAAAAATTTATTGACACTGCCTTCGGGCTAGAGGTTCACTTAGGTGAACCTTTTTTTATTTTAATTTAAATATATTATCCCTTCTTCTGCATTATAAATTCTAGCAAATCTATATTCCTTAATATTCTTTAATATTTCCAAAATTTACTATTTAAAAATGTTTATCTAAATATTTATCGTATAAAAAGGACCAAGCTACTAAGTCTTCTTTAGTTGCTTGATCCTTATCTTTTTGTATTCTATTTATTAAGTTTCTATTTTAAAACTGCTCCTTCAGAAGCTGATGCAACAAGTTTTGCATACCTTCC
>JAUNVB010000019.1 GCA_030537835.1 Andreesenia angusta
GTGGAATTAACTATGGTTTTTTATATCTGCTGTTCATTTTTCAAAATTCATCCGCCGCTTTATTGCGACTACTTTATATACTATATCAAGTTCAAAGACTTTTGTCAATAGTTTTTTTAAAGTTTTTTTAAAAGTTTTTTTTCGTCTATTCAATCGCTTTATTTTCGACGACTTATATAGATTACCATTTGAACTTAAAACTGTCAAGCTCTTTTTCAAATTATTTTTAATATTTTATAATAATATAATTTAAAAGCCAAATACTAGATTTGAACTAAATAAATAGAGCTCTAAAACAATAGTCCTAGAGCTCTATTCATTCGCTTTATTTAAAAAGTACTACCTATTACTAGATCATCACCCCAAGGAAATTCTTCTACTCTTATATTTATAACCTTAGATTTTTTCATATCATTTTCGCTCATTATTATATTGAATCCATCATTTTCAAACTTACTATCTCCATCTTTGAATTCATCCTGAACCCAATCGAATACATTTCCCATTCAGGCCTTTTGACGAATAAATAATCTTATATCCTTATCTTCTTCTTTTTTCGCTTCTTCCTTTAAAAATTCTATCGCCTCTTCTGATATATTAAATTCCATTATAATCCCTCCTAAAATCAAAAAGAGAGAATATGTTTCCACATTCTCTCTATAATTTATATCAAAGATCTAAATTCTCTCTAATTAATCCTATATATTATTCTCCTGAACCATTTGAATCATCAAATACTCTCTGTGCTAATTCAGCATCCATAAGATATAGGGCATTACAATCACCTTGAATTCTTTCAAGTCTAGTTATCTTATCTTTCATATTTGCTTCTTCCTCTATTTGTTCATCTACATACCATTGTAAGAAACTTATAGTAGCATATTCCTTCTCAGAAGTAGCAATATCCATAAGATTATATATTCTACTAGTTACAGATTGTTCATGTTCTAATGCCGATTCGAATACAGCAAGTGGTGAATCAAAGTAGTTTTCCGGAGCAGGAAGACCATCTACTATTACTCTTAAATCCATATCAACAATAAAATTATAAAGCTTCTTAGCATGGAATAATTCTTCCTCATATTGTTGCTGGAAGAAATTTGCAAATCCATCAAGACCTTGATCCGAGCAATACCCTGCCATACCTAAATAGTAATGAGCTGATGCAAACTCATAATTCATCTGTTCATTTAAAGCATCTGATAATTTCTTAGAAATCATTATATTAACCTCCATATCAATATATTTGTCCATAACTACATTATACCCTTTTATATTATCATTAAACAAAATAATTTTATTTATAATCAAATTTTTACAATAAAAGAGAGTGTTAAGTTAACACTCTCTTTTAAAATATCTATGCTTCTTTCTTTTCTTTTTCTTCTTTTTCTTTAAGTGCTTTTATTATGCACTCTGGAGTCATTGGTAATTCTAATAACCATATTCCACAAGCATTATAAATAGCTTCTTGAACTGCTGGAGGAACTGGATTTAAAACAACCTCTCCAATAGACTTAGCTCCATATGGTCCAGTTGGCTCATAAGTGTCAGTGAATTCAACTTGAACATTCGTTCTCATATCATCTCTAGCTGGTATCTTATATTCCATAAGACTTGAATTTATGAATCTTCCTCTAGAATCATATTCAACTTTCTCCATTATAGCTAGTCCTAATCCTTGAATCATTCCACCTTCTGTTTGAACTCTTGCAAGCTTAGGATTTATAGGAGTACCACAGTCAACTACTCCAACAAGATTAGGCACTTCAACCTCTCCAGTTTCTGTATCTACAATAACCTCTACAAAACAAGCCATATATGGACTTGCTGCCTTTTGAGGCACATAAGAACCTGTAACTTCTATCTGATGTTGAGTAGAACCATAAGTCAATTTATTACCTAAATCTTCTAAAGTAATTTTTACTTCAGAGTCATCTTGATATACGAATACATCGCCATCAAAATCTAATTTATCTTCATCAACTTTTAATACTCTTGCAGCCTCTCTAAATAGAGCTTCTCTAGCAAGTTTCCCTGCTTCTTTAGCAGCATTTCCTGAAACGTAAGTCGTACTAGATGCATATGCTCCAACGTCGAAAGGTGTAACATCTGTATCTGCAGAGTAAACTCTAATTCTATCTTCAGATACACCTATTGCATCTGCTGCTATCTGTCTTAATATAGTATCACTACCAGTTCCTATATCTGCAGCTCCTAATAATAGAGTAAAGAATCCTTGCTCTTGGAATTTAACAGTTACCGATGCCGAGTCTACTCTAGGAATACCTGAACCCTGCATTGATAATGCAACTCCAACACCCATATATTTATTAGGTGCTATCTGCTTTCCTGGATATTTTTCATCCCATCCTATTAATTCCTTACCTCTTTGTAAAGCTTCATGAAGTCCACAAGATTCTGCAACTTGTGCAGGTTCCTGATCTCCACCAACAGTTGATAAGTTAAAGCCCATAGAAGTTTCTCCTTCTCTAAGCATATTCTTTTCCCTTATAACTGTAGGGTCCATTCCTAATTCATGAGCTAATCTATTAACAGCCGATTCTAATGCAAATATACCTTGAGTAACACCGAATCCTCTAAATGCTCCTGCAACTGGAAGATTCGTATAAACTGTATATCCATGGAATCTATAGCCATCTGCTTTATTGTATAATGGGATAGTCTTATATCCAGCAGGACCCATAGTAGTCTTTGAATGCTCTCCATAAGCTCCTTGATCAGATAGAACTTCCATATCTATTCCTGTTATCATTCCATCCTTATTTGCTCCCATTTTTACATCTATTCTCATTCTATGTCTAGTAGTACTACATAGAGTAGTTTCATCTCTAGTATAAATTATTTTTGCAGGCTTTCCAGTCTTCATAGTAACTGCTGCTGGGAAGAATTCTGTTGCTAAACTCTGCTTACCTCCAAAACCTCCACCTATACGTGGTTTTATAACTCTTACTTGATCTGCAGTTAATCCTAACGATCTAGCAACCGTTCTTCTAACGTGATAAGGTACTTGAGTTGAAGAAACTATTACCAATCTTCCATGCATATCTTTATACGTATAAGTTCTGTAAGTCTCCATCATAGCATGTTCTTGTGCTTGATTATAAGTTCTTTGCTCAAATACAATATCAGACTCTTCGAAAGCCTTATCTACATCACCAAGATCGTATTCAAATTCACAAGTTATATTTCTTTCAAAATCCGGATGTATCGGTATTAATGTTTCGTAATTTTCGTAATCTGGATGTATTACTGATGGATGATCTATAGCATTTTCAAAGTCTATAACAGGCTCATATACTTCATAGTCAACCTTTATCATCTTTATAGCTTTATCTACAGTTTCCTCATCAGTACCAGCTATTATAGCTACTTCATCACCTATGAATCTAACGTATTCATCTAATATATAAGTATCATAAGATGAAGGCTCTGGAAAAGAAGCTCCTGCCCTAGTATAAGGTATTCTAGGTAGATCTTTCCAAGTCAGTACACATTCTATTCCTGGCACTTTTAATGCTCTATCTATTTTTATATCTTTTATTTTTGCAAATGCATGAGGGCTCCTTAAGCACTTAACTATTAAACAGTCTTTTGGTGCTAAATCATCAGTGTAAACAGGCTTTCCAGTTACAAGCCCCATACCATCTATTTTTTGTAATGATTTTTTAACAGCTTTCATCATTTTCTGCCACCCCCAAAATTCTCTTTATAGCTCTATATTGTCCAACATACCCTGTACATCTACATAAATTATTTGTCAGATAATGTCTTGCTTCTTCTGGTGTAGGGTTTTCTAATTCTCTTCTCATCCCTATTATATTCATAACTAATCCCGGACTACAATATCCACATTGGTCAACACCTTCATCTACAAGATGTGCTCCTATTTCTGTTGCTTCTTCTTGAAGTCCTTCTATAGTTTCTATCTTTTTTCCAACTGCTCTTACTGCTAAATACGAACATGATAGTATAGGCTGATCATCTATTAAAATTGTACAAAGTCCACAGTTTCCTGTTTCACAACCTTTTTTAACTCCTAGATAACCATTTTCTCTTAAAACCTCTACTAAAAACTCATGTGGCTTAACATCGATTAATTTATCTATTCCATTGATATTTAATTTTATTTCCATGATGCCACCTCCAATAAAGCTCTCTTAACTAAAACCTTACATATATGCTGTCTATACTCTTTAGAACCTCTCGTATTAGTTCCAAATGCTAATTCCTCAGAAGCTATTTCTCCAGCTTTTATTGCCACTTCTTCAGTCAATTCTGATTGGCTATCAACGTATTCCATAGCTTTTTCTGCAAGAGCTGCTCTTCTAGGTCTAGCCCCTACAACTATATTAGTCTTTCCATCTATTTGAGATGCTGAAACTACTAAAGCTGGATAGTCTGATTTTGAAATTCTGGCTGTCTTTATTGACGCCTTTGCATTTTCAACTTTTGGTACTGTTACCTTAACTAATACATCTCTTCTATACTTCTCTTCATCAAGATAATCTTTTAGAGATATAGAATCTGAGCCATGAAAATGTACAGTAGCGTTAACTGCTAGTAATGGAGGTATTACGTCTGAAAATCCGTATTTATTATAAACAGTTCCTCCAACTGTCGCTATGTTTCTAAATTGTACACCTATTATGTCTTTTAGCCCCTCTTTAAACAAATTGCAATAGCACTCGTTTAAACCTTCGTGAGTTTCTAACATTCTTAAAGTAGCCATAGCCCCTATTTCGAATCCTTCCTCAGTCTCTTCAATCTTATCAAGACCTAGGTCACATAAGTCTACTGCTAAACCTATTCTTCTATTACCCATTCTGAGGTACATTCCACCGCCATAAATTCTTGCCGGCTTTTTCTTGCTTATGAGTTCATAAGCCTCATCAAGACTACTTGCTTTGATATAATCCCCAAATGTTAGCATAAAATCCCTCCAATTAAATGTATTTAAACTCTCATAAAAATGATTAACCCTGAAAACGTTTCTAAATGACTTAAAAAAAGGTCAACACAATAGAGACCCCTTCTCTAAGTGTCGACCTTCTAAAGCCTGATCTCTTGACCACTCTTAAGTCTTGTCAACCAAACGGACTTAGTTCCTAATTCAAAATTCTTGTATTTAGATAACGTTCTTTGATTTGATTATATCAAAATATATAAATAAATACAAGTTTTCTAAGACTATTTTTTAAATTATTTGGCTTTTTTAAGCTATTTAATCTCAGTCGTAATATAATTGATAATCATATTCCTGTATAAAGAATATAACTACGCATTATTATATTTTTATCTTCTTTTCTTAAATAATTTATCTATAATAGACTCTTTCTTTTTTACATCTAATTCATAGATTCTATCAAATTCTATATTATTCGATCTGCAAAACTCTTCTATAGAGTCCTTAAACGAATAGTCAATCTCTGCAGCTGTACCGCAACTTGCACTGAGATTTCTAGGTACAGGCATTAATCTAGTATATATACCTTCTTCTTTAGCTTTTTTTTCAAAATCTAAGGCATAATTCGTAGTATTAAATGTCAATACGCATATCTTTTGCTTTTCCAAATAATCACCTACTAAAATCAGTTTTCTTCTTTCTTATTCCTACTAAGCCTATAATGATAGTAATTGCTATTGCAATTAATACAGCTACTTTTCCATTTAAAGGAACTCCTTTAGGACTTGCTGCTAAATTAAAATTATGACAAATTGCTGCTCCTACTATCATTCCAAGAACTACTGAAGCACTGTCAAAATCTCCCGTTCCTGCTAAAATAGTCTGTCTTAAAGGACATCCTCCTAGAAGAGAGGATGATAGACCAACTAGCATCAATCCAATGAAATTCCAAATATGCTCTGTATGAGCTATAGGTTGATCGGAAAATCCTAGATTGAAGTTTTCAAAATTAAATATGAGATTTCCTATTAAGCTCATTAAAAATACTGCTATAACTCCAATAAATAATGTCATATTCTTTATAAGGAATAAATCCCTTATTCCACCACTCGTACAGAACCTTACCCTCTGAGCAATTGCTCCTATAATTAGTCCAATTGCTAATGATAGAAAAATCGGTGCATGCATAGATCCTGGACCTTCTACGCTGAAGAAAATAAAACTTGGAGCTACTAATAATAGTACTAAGAAGAAAAACATTAGAACAGGCATAGATATTCCTGATATTATATCCTGTTCAACTTTTTTTCCTAAGCTAAATCCTCTTCTTATAAATAAAGTACCTATAAAAATACCAAAAGTAAATCCTATTAGTCCAATTAAAGCATTTAAATCCCCATTAGAAAGTCTTAATATAGCTCTTAATGGACATCCTAAAAAGACTAAAGCTCCTATCATCATAAATACTCCCATAAAGAATCTAGTCATAGTAGAAGAGCCTCCTTTGGATTTGAACTCTCCTTTTATTGAAGATATTATAAATGAACCCAATAATAGCCCTATGACTTCAGGCCTTATATACTGAACGACTTCTGCTCTATGTAGACCTATCCCTCCTGCTAAATCTCTCCAGAAACAAGCAATACAAAATCCCATATTTAAAGGATTTCCCATAAGTACAAGAATAACCGCTGCTATTCCTATAATTCCACCTGCAATAGCTATTCCAATTCTGTTTTCTTTCATATAATCTTCCTTTCATATAATATGCAATTAATATTATATATTATATGAAATTTTTTTAATCTCTATTTATGAATAAAAATGATAGAAGATTTCTATCTCGCTTAAAATTTGAATAAATCTTATCTATATTGTTTTCGTAAACTCATAAATTGCAATCCCCACTGATATTGCAAGATTTAATGAGTCTATCTCCTCACTCTGTCTGATCTTTATTCCTTTCGATATCTTCTTAAAATATTCTTCATCTAAACCGCTACTTTCATTTCCAAATATTAAAGAGAATTTATTTTCAACTCTTTCTAACTGATCTAGATACAATTCTGAATCTAATATAAATGAATACTTTTCATTTTCTTGAAATCTATTATTATATTCTGAAAAAGTTTTAAAATATTCTATATTGAGTTTAAATATAGCTCCCATAGAAGCTCTAATCGCTCTTGGGTCGAATATATCTATTCCTGGCGATATTATGGCAATATTTTTAATATTAAAACCTAGAGCAGTTCTCGCTATCGTTCCAAAATTACCCATATCAGAAGGATTTACTAAAACTATATGATTGTCTTTTTCTAATTTACTCCTATATTTTTTAAAAACTCCAATTGCATAAGTATTGTTTTTATTCGATAGTCTATTTATCATCTTATCGTTTTCTTCAATTAGAATTTTAGATTCCTTAGCTATCTTTTCTATCTTTCTTATACCTTCATTTTCTATTCCTTTAGAAGATATGAATATCTTTATTATCTGCTCCTTCTTTTTTTCAATCAATTCTAATGTAGGAAAGACTCCTAAAGTATAGCTATATTCATATTCCTTTTTATACTTTTTTATATCTTTATTCTTTAAAAAATTCATGATTTCATCCCTTTTAATATTATATATAATTAATTTATTTTTTCATATTATAAGTTTCAATATACGATTGTTATTTTCACTCTATTATGTTATCTTTTAATTAGTAAAATTATAAATATAGGAGAATATTATGAGAAAAAAACTTGATTATCTGAGTCTGGTAATAATAATCTTATTAACTCTAATCCTGTTAAAAGATATTAGAAACTCTGACGTTTTTCTTACTATGGTAAAAATACTGAAACCTTTCATCTATGGTTTTATAATATCATATTTTTTGAATCCGGTCATAGAAGCAGCAACTCAGAAATTTAAAATAAAAAAAATATATACTATAGCTATTTCATATATTATTCTGACAATATTAATATATATTTCATTGAGATTCTTAGTCCCTATTATTATTTCTTATATGAAGTTTTTCATAAAAGACTTGCCTAATTCCCTAGAAAAATTACTGAATATTCTAGATAAGAATTTAATTGGGAAACTAGATAAGAATATGTCAGAGCAGTTAAGAGTTCAGATAAATTATGGATTTGATAGTCTTAAAAATGCTGACCCTAATATAATGACGATAATACATTATACTAAGAATGCTACAGATTTTCTTATGAATCTAATTATAGGAATGGTAATCTCAATCTATTTTATAAAAGACAAAGAACGACTTACAACTTTATTAAATAGACTTATGTATAGCTATCTCGATACAGAGTTCGTCAATAATATAATGGCTTTTTTCAAAGAGCTGAATGAAGTTTTTTATAGATTTTTGCTCGGCAAGGTCATAGACTCTGCAATAATGGGATTATTATTCTATATTATGAGCTTGATAATAGGTGCTCCTTATACATTAATAATGGCAATAATATTCGGTATAACTAATATACTCCCTTATTTTGGTCCTCTAATAGGTATAATTTCGTGTTTTTTAATATCACTTATATATGCTCCAGATTATTCGATAATTATATTAATATTAGCCTTATTATTGCAGCAATTCGATGGTTTTTTTCTCGGTCCAAAGATTCTAGGTGGAAAGGTCGGTCTCTCTCCATTTTGGACTATGGCAACTATATTGATTTCAGGAGGACTATTCGGTATAACAGGAATGCTTTTAGCTGTTCCTGCTGCTTCAGTTATAAAAGGTTCTCTGAATAGATCTATGGAGAAAAAATTAGAAAAGAAGAATATTAAAATCGACTATAAATAAAAGAGAAGAGCTGATTACGATCATCTCTTCTCTCTTTTTATTATCAGTTTCCTTATTAAAATATATAATATTAAAGAAAATATTATCACAATCAAAAAGATCTTTGAATAATACCTCATATAATGCTCTATATGAATCCAGAGTTCTCCCATCTTATAACCTAAAAAAATCATAAAACTATTCCATATCAATGATCCTAATAAGGTAAATCCAAGAAAAATGAAGATATTCATTCCAGAAAAACCAGCCGGTATAGATATTAAACTCCTGACTACTGGTAACATACGACAGAAAAACACAGTTCTCTTTTGATGACTTCGGTACAATCTTATGGCTTTTTCTAGACTACCATCTTTAAATCCTATCTTCTTACCGTATCTATTAATTACTTCTTTCGTTTTAGATTGCCCTAATTTTCTTCCTAAAGTATATAGTATAAGAGCTCCTATTAATGAACCTAAGCTAGCATAGATTATTACTAATGCTATATGTAATTCTGTCTTTTTAGCCATGAATCCAGCAAAAGACAGAACTATTTCTGATGGTATAGGTGGAAATACATTTTCCATTATCATCAAAAAGAATATTCCTAAGTATCCGCTCTCTTCTATCATATTAATCGCTAATTCTTCCATAAGTTCTCCCCATTAATATTTTTTATTGCTGAATATATATCCTCCTATACCTGTAAATAGGAATATATAACCTATTAATATTAAACCGCTATTAAATATCATAATCCAATTAATCTTTCCTATAAAGAGTTTGAAAAAAACTAATAGAGCATTGATTGTACCAGCATAAGCTATAGGAAAATATATTCCTATTAAGCTCATAATAATCAGGACAAGATAGAATGCTATGAAATTTAATATCCTAGACTTTATAATCTGTGTTATTATAGAGCCTAATAGTACTATTACGAATATAGGTCCTATGCTCAAGATAAGAGCAATAATTCCCTTAGCTATATAATTAGCTTCTAATCCCTCTGTAATCATATTTATAAGTATAGAAAAGAATACATTTATACTTATTATGAAGAAAGAGAAAACCGTTATTGCAATTACCTTACTCATATAGATTCTTCCTTTACTTATAGGTCTTAAGAGCGTACATATTATTCTATCTTTTTTATAATCACTATTAAATATTTTTATACATAATATAATTGCAAAAAAAGGCAATATATACTTCATCATCAGACTGTGTGAAGATAATGCCGCATCATTTATCTTAATTCCGAAGAGATTATTAGAAAATATGCTCATGAATTCTATTATTAGAGGAATTAATGAGAAAAACACTCCAAAAGCAATATAAATTTTTAAATTGAATATTTTTCTTATTTCATTTCTAATCCCAATAAATAGCATTTATATCACCCTGTTTGAATTCATAAATTTTATTACATATATCGGTCAAATCTTCTAGAGAGTCTGAATTGAGTATTACTAATTTACCTTTTGTCTCATATTCTATAATTTCTTTTATTATATCTTTAGATTCTTTATTTAATTCAGATAAAATATTATAGAATATATAAATATCTGGATAATTGAGATTTGCTATAGCTATGCCTAGTTTTCTAATAGTGAATAAGTCTAGTTGATTTAACCTCTTCTGCCTTATATTAGAAAATCTATACTTTGATATGAGATCTTCTATTCTAGGTTTCGATACATTTCTATAATAGCTGCCTGAAAGCTCTAATACTCTACCTAATTTTCTAGACATATCTAAACTGCCATCGTAATACATCCCCATTCTATATAGGATTTCTTCTCTAAATTTTGAGAACTCTCTATTGAATATCTTAAGACTTCCAGTATATTGATTTATTCCCATCATAATTTTAAAAAACTCTTCTGAATAGATATTGTCCCTGTCTAATATCCCTATATTATCTCCAATATCAAATGATAGTCTCTCTATTTTTAATTTTTCTCTATATAATTTTTTATCTTCTAGAATTTCCATATTCTCTATAATAAAATCTTCCATTTAATCACCTATATCTTCTACAATTTCAGGGATGCTTTTTTTATCATAACTCAAAACTCCAAAGAAGTTTATCTCAATATTCTTTTTATATCCAAAACTATCATCCGCAGTTATAATCACTTTAATAGAAATATCTTTTAGCTTATCATCTTTTACATTAGAAGAGTAATCGATAGATTGCACATCTATATTATTCATTTTCATATAATTTTCAATATATACATAAGTTCCATCTAGCTTCTCATTCTGTCGTTCAATATTAGCTTCCCCAAGATTAGCTATTATCCCGAGTAATAATTTATCTAACATAGGTATCTGATTACCTTCTAGATGCATATTGAACTTTTCTCCATCAAATGAAGCTTGATTTTTAGCATCTCCAACCATTATAGCAGTCAAGATTCTTCTCATTCTAGGGGTAAATATATTATCTAAATTATCTATAATATCTATCTTAAAATCTTCATTCTCAATATAGTCTCCATTAGATGATTTCATTATATATTTATTCTCATCATAATAGTATTGAATATTTAACTCCTTATCTAGATATTTATAGTAATTATCCATGTATATTTTTTTGAATTTCCCATCTTTTTTCTCTATCATCTGTTTACTCTTCCCAGACATATTAGTAGTACCATCTACTTTTAAATCGTAATCTGTATCCAAAGTATAGTAATTTATATCCTCAGACCTAATGCTATTTTCTAATATGCCTAGATAATCACTATAGCTAGAGCCTCTTATTGCTAAAGAAGTAAATCCTATAAATAATGCTATAAAGCCTATGAATATGAATACTTTAAATCTCATTTTTTTCATAAAAAGACCCCTTAATTATATTTTAAATATGATTTAATTATCCCATTTATAAATTAAGTCTTAATTAAACAATTATAAAAATACTATTAAATCTATCCTATGAATTTATATCCAGTTCCCCAAACTGTCTCTATATATTTATACTTTCCTTTTTCTATCTTCTCTCTAATTCTATTTATATGAACCGTTACAGTCGATATCTCACCTAAAGACTCCATTCCCCATATTCTGTCGAATAATTGTTCTTTAGTAAATACTATATTCTTATTCCTTGCTAAAAATTCTAATAGATCAAATTCTTTATTCGTCAATTTCACTTCTTCATTGTCTACAAAAACCTGTCTCGACTTCGGAATTATCTTAAGATTAGAAAATATCATCTCTTCAATTTCTTTATCCTTATTCGTTAAAGATTCATACCTTTCGATATTCCTCTTAACTCTAGCTACTAATTCTGATGGATCAAAAGGTTTTACAATATAATCATCTGCCCCAAGTCCTAAGCCTCTTATCTTATCTATAGACTCTTGTTTTGCAGTCACCATTATTATTGGTGTCATCTTAACTCTTCTAAGCTCTTTACATATTTCAAATCCATCCATATTCGGCAGCATAATATCTATTATAATTAAGCTATAATCATTATTTAATGCTCTTTCAAAGCCTTCTACACCATCGTTTTCAATATCTACTTCATAACCATTAATACTTAAATAGTCTTTTTGTAATTCTGCAATATCCATCTCATCTTCAATTATCAATATCTTATTCATAATATCCTCCTTATTGGTAATTTTATAATTATCACTAATCCATTTTCATTCTTTGCATATATCTGTCCATTGTGCCCCTCTATTATCCTCTTAACTATTGAAAGACCTAAGCCACTGCTATCAGATGAGTTCTTTCTAGAGCTATCGGCTCTATAAAATACATCAAAAATCTTATCCAATTTATCCTCATCGACTCCTTTTCCTGAGTCTTTAATTGCAAGATATAGACTTAAATCGTCTCTATATAGTTTGAATTCTATATCTAATTCTTCATCTTCATCATCTCTTGCATATTTTGAGCTATTCTCCACTATATTAAAAATTATTCTCTCAAATTGAGATCTATCAATACTTATGAATATTTTTTCATTATCTATTCCTTTATATCTTATGAAAATATTCTTTTCCCTATAATTAGATAGATCTTCAATAATATCTCTAATATACTCTGTAAATTCTATCTCTTCAAAATTAAAATTCATACTTCCAGATTCCAATCTAGAATAGAGATATAATATATTTATAAGTCTTTCTAACTCTTCAGTTTTTCTATATATAGTCTCAATATACCTATCCTTTTTTTGATCAGTATCAGCTATCCCATCTAATAATCCCTTTGCATAACCTTTTATTGAAGTAAGGGGTGTTCTTAGATCGTGTGATATGCCTGCGATCAGCTCTCTTCTATCTTTCTCAGCAATTTCCTTTTGCTTTTCTGATACCCTTAATTTCTCTTTCATATCATTGAATTCAGAAATAACTAAGCCAAACTCATCTTCATTTGGATAGTATATCGTATATTCATATTCTCCATTCCTTATCTTTTCAGTTCCATATTTCAATCTCTCTAAAGGATTCAATATATATGAAGCCGTATACCTTGCCGATATCATATTAGATAGAAATAGTAAAAATAATGCAGTGACTAGAAACAATATCATATATGCAATAAATGTCTCTATAATCAATTCAAAATCCAATAGATCTACATGATTAGTATTCCCTATTGCAACTATGTACGCATTTTTTTCACTTATATTATTTCTAATATCTTTTTTAATTATATTCTTTCCATCTATTATCAGAGTATTCATCTTATTATAGTTTTTTTCTAAATACTCTATATTATTTAAGAAATCAAAGTCCTCATCATCAAGATTTGAATCTAAAATTTCATTAGAATCTCCTATATACATTATCTTATAATTGAGTCTTGATAGATATTTCTTCAATGAATTATAATGCTCTTTTTTTATATCTTCGGTCTGTGCATATTCTATCCTGCTCATATATATATCTATATTTCTTTCTATATTCTTCAAATTATACTTCTGTGTCCTCAAACTTTTAATATTCAGACCCGTTAAATTTTTAAAAGAAATCATCAGTATTATAAGTATAATTATCATAATTGTTCCAGTTATTATAATCGTCCCTATATTACTAAATATAATTTTATTTTTTATTTTCATATAAATATCAACCTTTTCCATTTATAGAAATCTTTAAAACAAGCCCTTTTCATCTATTTAAAGCATGTGAATTATATATTCTATAATTGTTTTTTTTGATTTTTTCTTTTTTATGTTTTATTTCAAATCTACTGGGTATAATACTTACTAAATACGATATTGATTCTTTTATCAGTCGTAGTTATAATATATTGTTCACTATATTAATATTATAATGAATATTTTTACTTTACAAGGAAAGTCTATATAAACTTATTCTTTAATTATTAAATATTTATAAACTGATTAAGTTCTCTGCTTTATTCCTTGTATACTGATATATTATGAAGGGGGGCTTATTTAAATTTTTATATATTTGGCATGATTTTTCGCTTTTATCGCGTATTGCCAGATAACAGATGTTCATTAAGATGAACTTTGTAAAATTTATATATTCTTATAATGTATTATAATTATTTCAATATAGTTCATTATATTATGTTGAATTTTACAGAGAGGAGAGATTGCATTTGAATAAATTTTTTAAAGCGCTTTGGATTATTTTGGCTCTATTCACTATTATAACGGTAGCTTTACTCGGTTTAGTATCTAATGCTTTACTGGAGTTTAATACAGTTTTAAGCTCTAAAATAGCTACTAATTGGATAGGTGGTTTCCTAGCAGATAATGCTGCATTAGAAGCATTGAGAAATGTTCTGATGGTCTTAGCAATTATAACTATAGTTGGCAATCTTATAATGTTAATAGTGGCTATAGCTACTAAGAGCAGAGAAAATGCTATTATTTTAGAATATGATGAAGGTGAAGTAGTTATAACAGATACTGCTGTAAAATCTAATGTTGTAAGAAGTCTTTCAGGCTTTGACAATATAAGGTCACCAGAAGTAGATGCCAGAATTTATAATAAAAGAAATCCCAAAATAAGAGTCGATCTAGATTGTTATACTAATCAAACAACTAATATTGATCAATTAGGAATAGCAATACAGGAGAAGATTAAAATAGGCCTAGAACATATGACTCATGTGCCTGTTGAGGACGTTAGAGTTAAGTTCCATAAACCTAAACGAAGAAAAAATAAGAGTAGAGTTGTGTAAGGAGGGTGAATTATGTTAGATTTCTTAAAAGAAAAATATCTAAATGAAGAGTTTTATGATAAATATAAATGGCGCATAATTTGCTCAATAATAGCACTGATAATAGCTCTGCTATTTATAAATTTAGGGTTCTTAAAGACCTTATTAATCATAATTCTAATCGTAATTGGTTATGGAGTTGGTATCTGGAAAGATTTAGGGATTGATCCAATTAATTACATTAGTTCATTATTTAAATAATTTAAATAATTATATAAAAATTTAGAGGAGGAAATATAAATGAATAACAAAACAGAAAACAAATCAAAATTAGAAAGCCAATACAATGAGGTTGCAGATGTAAATAAAAAGGAAAGAGAAGATGCTCCAAAGCATGAGTCAAAACTTACAATTGATGATAATGTTGTAGAGAAAATCGCTGCTATAGCTTCAAGTGAAGTTGATGGAGTGCTAGATATGAGTGGAAATATATTCAATAGTATAACTGGAACTTTCGGTTCAGATAATTTAACAAAAGGAGTTTCAGCTGAAGTTGGCGATAAGCAAGCTGCTATTGACTTAAAATTAATTCTTGAATATGGAGCTAGTGCACCAAAAGTATTCAATAAACTTAAGAGCTTAGTAAAAGAGCAAGTTGGTCTTATGACAGGATTAGAAGTTGTTGAAGTAAATGTTCGTGTAACTGATGTTATGACTAGAAAGCAATATCAACAAGAAAATGAGAAAAAAGATAAAAAGAATTTAGAATAATATAAATTTCTTAATTTAAACTTTAGGCACTGATTAATTTCGGTGCCTTTTTTATTGATTTTATTCATATATATAAATATAATAAGAATAGGAGGGGATGAAATGTCTAGATTAAAAGATATTGATAAATTAATTGGTAATACTCCATTAGTCGAAATCTCTTTTAAATATAAAGGCAAGGATTTGAAGATCTTTTCTAAATTAGAATATTATAATTTAGCAGGCAGTATTAAGGACCGAATTGCATACTATATATTGAATCAAGCTTATCAAAAAGGCAGTATAAAGCCTGGTGATACTATAGTCGAAGCGACTAGTGGTAATACTGGAATAGCTTTCTGTGCTATAGGCGCAAGACTAGGCCATCCCGTTATAATATATATGCCAGATTGGATGAGTGAGGAAAGAATGAATATAATTAAATCTTTCGGTGCCGAAATATGTCTGGTCTCTAAAGAAGAGGGTGGATTCATAGGTAGTATAGAAAAAGCAGAAGAATATGCTAGAACGCATAAGAATGTCTTTCTACCTAGACAGTTTTCAAACGAAGATAATACTCTAGGTCAGTATAATGGCGTTGGTAAGGAAATTATAAGAGATTTGAAAAATATCGATTTAATTCCTGATGCCTTTATAGGTGGAGTAGGTACTGGTGGTACAGTTATGGGTGTAAAAAAAGCTTTTAAAGAGATCAATCCTGATGCAAAAATCTATCCTCTCGAACCTTTAGAATCACCAACTCTATCTACAGGAAATAAGGTTGGTAATCATAGAATATCCGGAATATCTGATGAGTTCATACCTGATATACTAAAATTAGATGAACTAAATAGGGTGGTTTCTATCCACGATGGCGATGCTATTTTGATGTCTCAAAAGCTTGCTAAATCCGGATTAGGGGTAGGTATTTCTTCTGGTGCTAATTTTATAGGAGCAGTTTCAGTTCTTGAAGAATTAGGATATGATAAAACTGTCACTACAGTATTTGCTGACGATAATAAGAAGTATTTATCAACTGATTTAATGAACGCCGAATTAGAAAAAGATGAATATATATCGAAATATATAGAGATAGTTAATATAAAAGCTTATAGAAATTGAAAATATCCATTCACAAAATTGATTGTGAATGGATATTTTTTTAACTCTTCAGTTTTTTAACTATCTCCATACATGACTTCACTATCTCATCTTCTGGATTTATTGAATATGCTTTTTCTATATCTTCTATTGCTCCTTCATTATCTCCTAAATTCAATTTAGTCATTCCTCTATTACAGATTATCTCATGATTATTAGGATTCATCTTTACAGCTTTATCAAAGAACTCTAATGCTCCATTCATATCTCCTAGATTAGCTTTACATAATCCCATTTCATTCAATGTATCTATTTGAGTTGGATTTATTTCTAATACACGTTTGAAAAAATCTATTGCCGTATCGAATTGTCCTAATTGTCTAAATCCTAATCCCGTCATAAAATCAAGATTCCACCAATTTTTATATCTCTCTGTAAGAGGAAGTAATTTTTTCAGCCCTTCCTCAGCTTTATTTTCTAATATTAGACTATATCCTTCTTCATAGATTGTATCATCTTCTATTCCTTCTATCGCTTCTCTTACCTCATCGAATATCTCCGGATGCTTTCCTATCTGTATAAATTTTTCCCAAGATTCCTTTGCTTTTCTAAATTTACTATATGCTTTATAATAAAAGCCTAGTTTATAATAGCACATAGGTAGATCGTATTCACTATCCTTCTTCTGAACTTCTATCATTTTTTCCATGGCTTCAGCTAGAAATTTATTACCCATCTCCTTATTCTTCTCATCATAAAAATTTCTCGCTTTTTCTTCTAATGCTATCGAATAATTATATATAGCTCCTATATTTCCTTTATCGAGTGCATAGGCAGCTCTAAAATATATCATAGCTTCATCAATATTTTTTTCTTTCATCATTGTCATTCCGGTTCCTACTATATATTTAGCTATATCCTTATCATATGAGATTAAAATTTCTTTATATCTATCCGCATAAGGAAATTCTTCATCTATTCCTATAGTGTGAATCATACCTTTGATTATACTTACTATTTTTATCTCTTCACTAATCTCTTTTACTCTATCTATTAAATCATCCATCATAATCGGTAGAGGCAATCCCCCTCTAACGATATATCCGTTTAAATCCATACTTGCTTCCTTTTTCAATTCTATAAACGAAACTCTATCTCTAAAATTCTTAAAATATTCTTTCATATTATCCATATACTCACCTCTATATATTAAATTTATCTGTTATATCTAAAACAGTAGATCTCGTAAGTGCCCTTTCTGATTTATTGTATAAAAACGCATAAATTCGTTCTCTTTCTTCACTATTTCCATTCAGTATATCATATTTAAACTTATCTAAATGTACGAATCTCGTCAATTTATTCTGATCTCTTTCTGTAAATTCCGGAAAATACTCTTTCCTTATGCTTTCATCTGATATAAATTCTCTTCTTGAGTTTCTCATATCATAATAATCTTCCGATTGTAAAAATTTTGGGACATTAGGTGATCTAGTATTCCTCACAAAATCAAATCTCAAAGCTTCCTTTGCAATATCCTTATCGATTTTATTCTCTTCTAATAGAAATTCATATAGAAATCTATATTGAACTACTTTCCCTCTTGCAGCTTCATAGAATCCATTTTTTCTACAGTATTTAGAGAATATCTCATAGAAATCAAATGGTGATTCATAGTCTTTTAAAACTATATCTAATGTCTTTTCAAAATACTTTTCATTGCCATAAATCTCTACAAGTTCTTCTATATCTTTTAGTTTCAAAACCTCTTCAAATGAAAGATACTTTGTCTCTAATACTTCGTAGGGAGATTTATCTAAATATTTTATACCATGTTTTTTTGCTTCATTTCTGAGTTGAGAACCTTTCAAGAGCTTTAAGAATCCAAGTTGTAATTTATCTGGTTTCAAATTATATACATCGTTAAATGACTTTTTAAATGAATCGTATCCCTCATAAGGTAATCCTGCTATTAAATCAAGATGAAGATGTATATTGCCCAGTTTTCTTATCTTATTAACAGCATTGCTAAGCTTTTTAAAATCAGTCGTTCTAGCGACATCTCTTATCGTCTTCTCATTCGTTGATTGAACCCCTATCTCAAATTGAAATAAACCTTCTGGCATATGAGATAGAAATTCTATAAATTCATCATCTATTAGATGTGCCGTTACCTCAAAATGAAAATTGCTAATGCCATTATCATTTTCTTTAGCATATTTCATTATCCCTTTTGCATAATCGATTCTTGCATTGAATGTTCTATCTATGAACTTCACCTGCTTAACCTTACCATCTATAAATATCTTTAATTCTCTAAATACTCTTTCTAATGGAAAAAATCTCACCCCATCAATAGTAGATGATAAGCAGAATTTGCAAGTAAAAGGACAGCCTCTTGAGCTCTCATAATATATTATCTTATCTTCATATTCGGATAGATCTTCTGAATAGATATCTGGTATTTCTCCTAAATCTTTCATAACAGGTTTCATAGGATTTATAATTATCTGATCATCTTTTCTATATGCTAGATTGCTGACTTCTATAATTTCTTTCTTTCCTTCAAAATAATCTAAGAATTCTGAAAATGCTATTTCTCCTTCTCCATAGATTATATAATCTATTTCCTCAATATTTTCCATTAAGGATTTAATCTCGAAGCTTACCTCCGGTCCCCCTAATAGTATTTTTAATTCTGGTCTTACAATCTTTAAAGATTTTACTATATCTATTATTTCATTTATATTCCAAATATAGACGGATAAACAGAGTAGATCCGGTTTCTTTCTATAGAGTTCACCGACTATATAGTTAATATTCTGATTTATAGTGTATTCAGCTATCTCTAAATCTCTATTTTCATTCTGTTTTTCTGCATAGGCTTTTAAATATCTAAGAGAAAGTGCTGTATGAATGAATTTAGAATTAAGAGATGATAAAACTACTTTCATTTATTCACCATTACCCTTTCATATCTTAACTTAAGAATATTAATTCTCTAATAATTATATCAGATTATAAGGGCTTATTTATATTTTATATGATTCTTTTATCTCTACTTAATTCCAAAACTCTATTGAATAATGATATAATGATATGAATAAGCGATTATATTATTTTTATATTGGAGGATGAAATGCAAGAATTTGACAGAATAACGATATCTGAGATTTCAAAAAATGATATGCTCATGATAATAGAAGCCCTAGAGTATACTGGAAAGAATACTGATATTGAGGACTTCATAAATTTAAAGAAGAATATTATAAAAGAATTGAGCGATCTGACTGAACTTACTGAAGAGGAGTTCTTAGAAAAATTGAAAAAAGATGTATTTGAAAAAGAATAATAAAGTAAAAGACTGAGAGCTAAAAGTTCTCAGTCTTTTCTTATATTTCTCTTATGAATTTATATTTACCTGATTTAGATACTACATATCTTATTTCACGATTATTGCGTCTTTCTATTTTAGATAGATATGAATTTCCTAAAATTGAACTATTGAATCTCTCGCCTTCTGCCATATCGTATATGGATTTATCTTTCTTCTTTACGAATTTTAGGCTTCTAGGCGATATCCTTCCCATCCTCAATTTATATATATAAGAGCCTATATTCCTTATATATGAATTATCAATAACTATATCATTCTTATATATATATTCTATCTTATTCATGACTTTTTTATCGATTTTATCTGAAAATAAATTTTCTAAAATCGCTTTAAGATAATTCACTATACTCATATCCTCAGATATTAGTCTATCTAATATCTGAATCGTCTTTATTCTCATATCTTCAAATCTTATTATATATAGTTTATCTTCTTCTCTTTTAATTTTTCTAATATAATCTATTGAAGGAATCGATATTAGTCTATCTTTCAATATATTATATATCTGAATTATATCATTCTCATTCATATATTCCATTAAAATAATTCCATTTATTATAGTGAAGAAGAAGGTATCTATATCTTCCGTTATATAATAGGATATTTTGAAGCTTTCAGATATGGCTATATTTAAATCTTGATTAGATAAAAATATAGGTAATGCCCTTATAAATGAGGAGCTATCGAATAGATTACTCCTATTTTTTTTAATGACGAAGCTATTTAAAGCACAGTTTTCTCCTATCCTATATTGTCTCCAAAGTTTTAGTTCTTCTGAATACCTATTAAAATTTATTCTATTTCCACCATTTGAATCTGGTTTTAGGCATCTCATCCCAATCATAAAGAGCTGGTAAAGATAGCTATTATTCTTATTCTTCAATTCATCTTGAAATCCTTTCAGTAGCAGATTTTCTATATCAGTTTCTCTCAATAAATCTCTCCTCTCAGGATTTTCTCTACATTTTTTCTGGAACATCTATTCCAAGAAGGCCAAGCCCTGTTTCTAATACCGTCTCTGTAGCATTTACTAATGCTAATCTCGCTATTTTAATATCTTCATCTGCATTCAAAATTGGGCATTCATGATAAAATTTATTGAAATCATGTGCCAAATCTAGCAAATATCTCGATATAAATGAAGGTTCATTCTTCTCCATAGCGTCTACTATTATCTCATTAAATCTTCCTATTTGTCTTATAGTATTAACAGCCTCTTGATCTAATAGTTTTGAATAATCTATTTTTATATCGTCAATCTTCTTATCGACTCTAGATAAAATGCTCTTAGCTCTTACAGCTGTATATTGAAGATAAGGTCCCGTTTCTCCTTCAAAGCTCAGCATCCTATCCCAATTAAATACTATATCTTTTATCTTATTATTGCTTAAATCATTAAATATTACAGCACCTATTCCAACCATTTTAGCAACTTCATCTTTATTTTCTAATTCGGGATTCTTGCTCTCTATAGTCTCTTTAACTTTTTCTATAGATCTAGATAATAGATCTTCTAATAGGATTACATTCCCTTTTCTAGTCTGAAGCTTTCCTTCCTCAGTACTCACTCTCCCAAAAGGAGCGTGTATTAAATCATCAGCCCAATCATATCCCATTAACTCTATGACTTTAAACCACTGTTTAAAATGTAGGTTCTGAGCGTAATCGGTTATATAAATAGCTTTTTCAAAATCAAATTCTTTTTTCCTATAAAGTGCTGCTGTAATATCTCTAGTTGCATATATTGTTGTTCCATCACTTTTTACAATTAAACACGGTGGCATATTGTATTCTTCTAAATCTACTACTAAGGCTCCTTCACTTTCTGTTAATACATTTTTTTCTTTCATAAGCTCTATGGCAGCATCCATTTTATCTTCATAAAATGATTCTCCAGTATAATAATCAAATTTAACTTTTAATAGTGAATATATCCTATTAAACTCTTCTAGACTGAGTTCTATAAACCATTTCCAAATTCTTTTGGCTTCTTCATCTCCATTCTCAAGCTTTTTAAACCATTCTCTTCCTTCATCTTCAAGATTTGGATCTTTTTCTGCTTCATCATGGAATTTCACATATAATTTTTGAAGTGTTTTTATTGGAGCCTCTTCAATCTCCTCATCTACTCCCCATTTCTTATATGCACAAATCATTTTCCCAAATTGAGTTCCCCAATCTCCTAAATGATTTATACCAATTGGATTATAACCTAGAAATTTATATATTTTATAAAGAGAATTTCCAATAACTGTCGATCTTAAATGACCAACATGAAACGGTTTGGCAATATTAGGTGAAGAATAGTCTATTACTATATTCTTTCCATCACCCATATTTGAACTACCATATTCGTCCTTCTTCTCTATTACCTCTTCTAGAATTGATTTGGCCATAATCTCTTTATCTACAAAGAAATTAATATATCCATTTACATTTTCTATTCTATCAAAGCCTTCTAAACTTCCTAATTTAGTCACTATATCTTCTGCTATCCTATTAGGAGCGTTTCTTAAAACTTTTGCAAATTTAAAGCATGGAAGCGCATAATCTCCCATTTCAAAATTAGGAGGTATCTCTATAGAAGATTCTATATCTTCTCTTGCGATTCCTTCTGTATTATTTAAAATATTATCAACAATAATTTTTTTAAAATCCAAATTTTTCCCTCCAATTTTAATCTATATCTTCCTCCGTTAGAACCTCTATTCCATTTTCTATAAATAATTTTGCAGTTATACCATTTCCTATTATTAATTTTCTTTTAAAACTTCCATCATATATTTTACCACATCCACATGAAGGTGACTTAGATTTTAATAATGCTTTTTCTATATTATTCTCTTTAGCTATTCTCAAAGAAATTTCGGCACCTCTTTTAAAATTAGCAGTAAAATCTCTACCATCTTCTGTCAGAACTCTATTCCCTACAATCTCAGCAGGTGTTCTAGGTGTAGGCAGTCCTCCCATCTCCTCTGGGCAAATTGGAATAAAACCCTCTTCTTCACATATTCTTATAACTCTTTCATTCCTATTATTTCCACCATTGTATTTACAATTTTTCCCTAAAAGACAAGCACTTACTATTAACATATTATCACCTTATCTATTTTAGACTGACTACTGTAACACCAGTGCCACCTTCATTGAATTTTCCAATTCTCTGAGATTTTACATGCTGGTGTTTTTTAAGAATTTCATTAATCCCAGCTCTTAAAACACCTGTTCCTTTTCCATGTATTATACTGACTTCTTTTAATCCTGATAGATAAGCATCGTCTAAATATTTATCTATTTCAAAATGGGCCTCTTCAACATTCATCCCTCTAATATCTATCTCATTTTTTATGATCTTGCTCTTCTTACTTATCATATTCTTTGCATATTGACTAGTCGATTTCTTCCCTTTTTTATTCGATAACTCTATTGTATCTAATGGTACAGATATCTTCATAACTCCTATTTGTACCATAACATTGCCATCTGGATCGACTTTTGAAACGACAGTGCCTTCCTGATCTAAAGAAAGAACTCTTACTTCCTCACCTATTTCAACATCTTCTAATGGTTTAATCGATGTTTTAGAGAGAATTTTCTCACTTAAATTAGGATCTATATAATCTATTTTATTCCCAAGTTTTCTCTTAGCTTTATCGAGTCTTTTCTTTTTCTCTTCATCTATTTCAAATTTTATTTCATTTATCTCTTTTAATGCATCTTCAGACTCTCTCTTTGCTCTGTCTATTATGCTTCTTGCTTCTCTTTTAGCTTTTATTATTATATCTTCTCTATTATCTTCTAATATTCTTTTCTGTTTATCTAATTCATTTCTTAGTTGAATTATCTCAGCTTCTAATTTTTTCGTACTCTCTTTCGATTTTTCTATACTTCTTCTATCCTGTTCTATACTTCCTAGAATCTCTTCAAATTTAACACTTTCACTATCGATTAGATTCTTAGCGCTATCAATTATATGGTCCTGAAGTCCTAAACGTCTTGAGATTTCAAATGCATTCGATCTGCCAGGAACGCCTATTAATAGTTTATAAGTCGGCCTTAATGTCTCTATATCGAATTCAACCGATGCATTCTCTATTCCTTCTTTTGATATAGCATGCAATTTTAATTCACTATAATGAGTCGTTGCTATAGTTCTTATATTCTTATCTAATAAATAATCTAATATAGATATTGCAAGTGCTGCTCCTTCAGTAGGATCCGTTCCTGCTCCTAATTCATCAAATAGCAATAGTGAATTGTCTTCTATATTGTCTAACATATGAACAATATTAGTCATATGAGAAGAGAAGGTACTTAAACTCTGCTCTATACTCTGTTCATCTCCAATATCTGCATAGATATTATTAAATACTGCTATATCGCTATTAGAATCTGCCGGTATCTGAAGTCCTGATTGTCCCATAAGAGTTATAAGTCCTACAGTTTTCAATGTTACAGTCTTACCACCGGTATTAGGTCCTGTTATTACTATCGTATTTGTTGGATCTCCTAAATAGAAATCTGAAGCGATTACTTCATCTTTATCTATTAATGGATGTCTTCCTCTTTTTATATTTATCTTTCCATCTAAATTCACATTCGGTGGTGTTGCATCCATATCTATTGCAAGTTTTGCCTTAGCAAATATAAAATCTAGTCTTGCAATCTGTTTTAAATTGTATTTTATATTCTGATGTACTTCCCCTATTGAAGCAGTTATTTCTGTCAATATTCTGTCTATTTCTTTTTCTTCTGCTAGTTTTAATTCTCTTAATTCATTATTTAGATTCACTATATCTATAGGCTCTATAAAGAGTGTAGCTCCACTTGAAGATTGATCATGGATAATTCCCTTTACCATATTTCTATATTCCTGTCTCACTGGTATTACATGACGACCTTCTCTAATGGTAACGATTGAATCCTGTAAATATTTTCTACTCTCTGATGAGTTTATTATAGATTGTAGCCTATTTCTAATTCCTGTATTCTTATTCTGAATATTTCTTCTTATATTTCTAAGCTCTGTACTCGCATCTGATGATATCTCATCTTCTCCTAGAATTGCTGTGAAAATCTCTTCTTCTATATCTTTATGAATCGAAATATTCTCTGCAATCTTTTTTATTATATTGATATTTTCAAAATCCTTTCTTAGGAGAAAACTCTTAACTTTTCTTCCAGTTCTGAGACTCTGTCCTATTCTTAAAAGAGCTCCTGGTGAGAGCATTCCTCCTTTTGAAGAGAGATTGAGTTCATCTTTTATATCGTATAGTCCAGAAAAGGAAGGAGAATTTTCTTTCATTATAACTCTATAAGCTTCTTCTGTTTCATTCTGTGCAAATTTTACTTTTTTTAAATTCGATGATGGCTTCAGTTTTCTCGTCATCTCTTTTCCTAATTCAGAATCGGCTTTGCTTTCTAATAGCTCTAAGACTTTATAGTATTCTAATACTCTTAATGTCTTTTCATTCAAAAAATCACCTCTAATTATTCTACTCCTCTATTATAATGTCCTTTTGTTATAGAATCTTTTAATTTCTTATCTATTACAAAGTTCTCTATTCGATTTCTATCCATTCCTTTTTTTATTATTTGATAATAAAGATCTTGTATATCTTCTATTAATTCATCTTCTCTATAAAATTCTAATCTTATAGACGATATCTTCTTTTCTTTTAGACTATCTATATATTCTGGAATAAATAGTATTTTTGAATTTAAAACTGTTGTAATATTTCCCTGCCTTAGAAGAGGAAATTTCATATCTTTTCTATCTACTAATTCATATTTTGAATCTGAGGAAGATATTTTACAGTCTTCTATTAATGAGATAGGAGAGTTTTTCATAGTCATCAGCTTTAGATAGCCATATCCTATTACTTCCATATCTGATTCTATCGTATTAGATATATCTTCTATCTCATTCAAATTGAGTTCTGTCGATAGAGTATTTCCAATTATCCCATTATTGTATAAGAACTGTATTGCTTCAGTATTATAGATATTCAATGAATAATCTGTCCTTATATTAATATCTGGAAATCTATCTTTTAAAAATTTTAAACTACCTGTATTACCAATCATTATACCATCTATATATTCTTTAAACTTTGTGATGCTCTCTTCGATTTTTAAAAATTCTCCATCTCCAATTATTCTAGGTAATGATATAAATATTTCAAAGTCTTTATTATCTATCGATTTTAAATATTCAAATGCATCATTTAGATATTCTCCATATCTAAGATATAATCTATCTAGTTTTGAAAAATCTAATCTCTTAAGAATTTCAAATTTATCTATATAGATTGATAATATAGTTTTTTTATATTCATAATCTATTTCAATATTCTCATAATCAGAAAAAGATATTCTTCGATCTTCTTTTTCTCTTTTCTCTAATGCTATATTCATCTTTTCTACTAATTCTCTTCTAATAGAGTTTATAGTACTTATAGGAAGAAATATATTTTTATCTATATCTCCTGTAAACCCTGAAAATTTGAATACTGTATCATTTAATTTAGATAATTGCTCTATTATCCTATCTCTACTTAGACCAGATTTTCTTGCTCTTTCTACTAAATCTTCTCCAGTTGCTATGACTTCAAGGTCATTGCATCTAGCTTTAAATACTGGCTTCTTATCTATTTTTAACTCTGCTTCAAATGATATAGGTTTTCTATCTATATCTTTTTCACCCATATATTCTTCTCTAATTCTACTATATAGTTCTTTATCGTATGTCTTATAGAGTTTGGCATTCTTCTTTATAGGTCTATAAGTCATTATCTCTACATACTGTCCCTTTAATGCATTATCTCTTTCTTTTCCATTTATGAATATCTTATCTACATTGAAGAAATCTTCAGAGCCGTCAATATTATCGGCATTTAACCCATCGCCTTTATTGAGTTCATATTTTAATTTGATCTTAGTTCTATTATTTCTAAACTCTATTGCTCTACCTATATATGTTCCTCTATTATTTGGCTTATCTAAAGATATATAATCTCTTCCTGATTCTTTTCCTAAGAATCCCTTAGTAAATCCTCTATTAAATATCTTTCTAATATCTTCTAAATCATCATCATCGATTTCTTCTTTTTTATATAAATGGGCATCTATAGCTTTTCTATATTTATTTACTATCAGAGCTACATACTCAGGCTTTTTCATTCTTCCTTCTATTTTGAATGAGTCAACTCCTATATCTATGAGCTTTCCTATATTTTCAATTGAATTTAAATCTTTCGTAGAGAGTATATATTTTCCATCAAGAACTATATCTTCTTGTGAGTTTTCGTCTCTCAATGTGAATGGCATTCTGCAAGTCTGAGCACATCTACCTCTATTGCCACTTCTACCACCGATTATAGAGCTCATAAGACATTGACCTGAATAAGATACACATAATGCCCCATGCACAAAGACCTCTATTTCTGCATCTGTTTCTCTCTTTATCTTCTCTATCTCGTCAATTGAAAGCTCTCTTGCAAGTACTATTCTTTCAAATCCGAGTTCTTTTAAAAAATTGACACCATAAGAATTATTTATAGTCATCTGAGTACTTCCATGCAGTATTAGATTTGGAAATTCAGATTTAATTATATTTATGACTCCTAGGTCTTGTACTATTAATGCATCTGGACCTATTTCGTCTAAAAATTTTAAATACCTTCTAAGTTCTTCTAATTCAGAATTCTTAATCGATATATTTAAAGTAATATATACTTTGACATTTCTATTATGAGCATATTCTATAGCCTCTCTTAGATCTTCATCGCTAAAATTAGATGCATAATGTCTGGCATTAAATAATTTGCCTCCTAAATATACTGCATCTGCACCGTTATTTATGGCAGCATAGAGCGATTCCATGCTGCCTACTGGTGCTAATAATTCTATTTTTTTCATCAATATTCCACCTTATTTTTCAGCAGAACTAGCCTCAGATTTTATTTTAAATAATGTTTCCTGTAATTCTTTTATCTTTTTTTCACTCTCCGCTAGTGAATCCGTTCTTATCTCTAATGCCTTTTCTTGTTCATCAATTTTCTTACTCAATCTAGTATTTTCTCTTTTGAACTTCGTTATCTCTTTATTTAAATTCTTTATATCTTCTTTTAGTTTTTCTTCTTCTTTATTATTTTTAAGCTCAGCTATTTCTTTTTCTTGCTTTTCTATTTTCTTTTGATGCTTCTCTATCTCTTTTAGATATTGATCTAATTGTTTCTGCTTCTCTTTTATATCTGATTCCGACTTTTCTGCTACTTTTTTATACTTACTATATTCTTCATAAGCTTCTGTTGCTTTCTTTATTACTTCTTCACATTCTGCTCTATTCTTATAGTATTTATTCCCTATTGTAAATGCCGCTAAAATATAAGCCATTTCACTAGTCAATTTCTTATTCTTATTTAAAATATCACGTATGCTCTTATCTACTAATTCAGCAATCTTAAGTACATCTTCTTCACTCTCTGTACTAGTTATATTAATACTCTTCCCATCAATTCTTACTGGCACCTTTATTCTATTTGCCATATTATCACCCTTTCTTTATATATCATTATATCTTTTTTATGTATAAAAGTTAAGAGGCGATAAAAATCGCCTCTTAAATATTTTTATTTATTCTCTAAGTTCTCAAATGTGCATCTAGTTCTTTTTCTAATGCATCTAATACTTTCTGATGAATAGGTGTTAGTTCTTCGTCTGTAAGTGTTTTTTCTTCTGAATTGTATTCTATCGAATAAGCTACACTCTTCTTATCATTATCTATCTGATCTCCTTCATAGACATCGAAGAGCTCTACTCTCTTAACGAGTTCTCCTCCGTTTTCTCTTATGATCTTTTCTATTTCTTTGACCATAATTTCTTTATCAACTAAAAGAGCTATATCTCTACTTATAGAAGGGTATTTTGCAAGTGGCTTATACTTATGCACTCCTCCTTTTAAGAAGAATAGTCTATTGAAATCGAGTTCTGCCATATAGACTCTATTCTTTAATCCATAATTTTCTTGCACATCTGGATGGACTTCACCAAATTCTCCTAGATAGTAATTTTCACAGACTATTGAAGCTGCTCTACCTGGATGGAATGTTGGATTATTCTCTTCTCTTACGTATTCATAACCTTCAATTCCCATTTTTTCTAATAATTCATCAATTATTCCCTTCATAGTGAAGAAATCTCCATCACCGTACATACCTATTGAAAGTACTCTCTTTTCTTTTGGTATAGTCTTTACTGGTATTTCATTCGGTATGAATATATTCCCTATCTCATATACACCGATTGAAGGTATTCCATATCTCGAGTTTCTTACTAATACGTCCATCATATTTCCTAATAATGTAGTTCTCATAACGGAATAGTCTTCCCCTAGTGGATTTCTTATTTTAACATATTTTCTCATAACGCTATTTTCTGATATATTCAATTTGTCAAATTGTGATGGACTTACAAATGAATAAGTCATTATCTCATTTAATCCCATAGATGTCAGTAAATCTTTTGCCCAATCCTGTTTATTTCTTATGCAAGATTTTCTACCTCTAGTTATTACTCCTGATAATGGCTTCGTCTCTATATTATCGAATCCATATATTCTAGCGATCTCCTCAATTATATCTACTGGAATCGATATATCTGTTCTAAATGTAGGTATATTTGAGATGACTTCTTCTCCTTCAATTTTAGATTCTATTTCTAAATAATTAAGCATATTTAGTATTCTATCTCTATCTATCTTCTGTCCTATTAAATCGTCTATTTTCTCTAATTTTACTCTAATTTCTTTTGGTTCTGGTAACTGTCCATATTCAAAGAAATTTCCTTTTACAACTTTACCTGCATTTATTTCCTCTATTAGTTCACAGACTCTATCTCCTGCAATCTTTGCAAGGTTAGGATCTAATCCTTTTTCAAATCTAGTCGATGCTTCTGTTCTAAGTCCTAATTTTTTAGATGTAAGTCTTACTGATTTTGGATTGAATGAAGCAGACTCTAGAAGAATAGTTTTTGTATCTTCTGTGACTTCACTATCGAGTCCTCCCATAACTCCTGCTATGGCTATCTGATTCTTTCCATCATTTATCATAAGCATTGAATCGTCTAATTTTCTCTCTACATCGTCTAGGGTCTTAAATACATCCCCATTTTCTGCTCTTTTTACTATTATCTTCTTATCTTCTAATTTATCTAGATCGAATGCATGAAGTGGTTGGCCAAGCTCTAACATTACATAATTCGTTATATCGACTATATTATTTAATGGTCTCATTCCCGCTTCCATAAGTCTAGTCTGAAGCCATAATGGTGATTCCTCTACTTTTACATCTTTTATAACTCTTGCATAATATGCATTACAGAGGTCTTTATCTTCGACAATTAATTCATTGAAATAGTCTTTTATATCGTCTTCTTCTTCCTTTACTTCCATATCAGGATATTTTATCTTCTGTTCTATTGTTGCTCCTAATTCTCTTGCCATACCTAATATAGATAGACAATCTGGTCTATTTGGTGTTATCTCAAATTCTATTATCTCTTCATTTAATCCAAATACTTCTCTTATATCTTTTCCTATTTCATAATTTTCTTGCAATATATGAATTCCATCTCTATAGAGTTTTGGAATTACTGAATCTGAGTATCCAAGTTCTGCTGCTGAACAGAGCATTCCAAATGATTCTACTCCTCTTAATTTCCCTTTTTTTATCTTGATCCCACCTGGTAGTTTTGCTCCTACTAATGCAACTGGTACAAGATCTCCTTCTTTTACATTATTTGCTCCTGTAACTATTTGCAATAATTCCTCTTCACCTATATCTATCTTAGTTATTATTAATTTATCTGCATCTGGATGTTTTTCTATCTCTTCTATTCTTCCTACTACTACTTTTTCTACACCTTTATCTACGCTCTCTATGGACTCAACATGAGAGCCTGTTTCATTCAATTTATCTGCTAATTTTCTTATATCATAATCTTCTATATCTATATAGTCTTTTAACCATTTAACTGGTACAAACATTTTCTTCCTCCTCAAATTTAAATTGCTATTCTATTATTTTTTAAAACTGATCTAAAAATCTCTTATCATTTTCGAATAATAATCTTATATTATCTATTCCATATTTAACCATAGCAATTCTATCTAATCCTAATCCAAAAGCGAATCCACTATAGATTTCTGAATCAATACCACAGTTCTCTAATACCTTTGGATGAACCATTCCACAACCTAGTAATTCCATACTCCAACCTGTTTCTCCACATGATGAACAGCCCTTACCGCCACAGTCGAAGCATTGAACATCTACTTCTACACTAGGTTCAGTGAACGGGAAATAATGTGGTCTATATCTGGTTTCAAGTTGTGAACCAAATATCTCTCTTATGAATAGATCTATTGTGTCTTTTAGATTTCCTATGCTGACTTTTTTATCAACTACTAAACCTTCTAATTGATGGAACATAGGTGAATGGGTATCATCTACATCATCGAATCTAAAAGTTCTTCCTGATGATACTATTCTTATAGGTGGATCCATATTCTCCATTGCTCTTATCTGTACTGGTGATGTATGAGTTCTTAAAAGCAAATCATCTGTTATATAGAATGTATCCGTCTCATCTCTTGATGGATGATTATCTGGGGAATTAAGGGCATCAAAATTATGGTAGACATCTTCTATTTCTGGTCCTTCTACTATATCGAATCCCATATTTTGAAAAACTCCTTCTAATTCTTCTATTACTTGTATCAGTGGATGTCTATGGCCTAGTACTGGTTTTTTACCTGGCATAGATATATCTAATTTCTCTGATGATATTCTCTTTGCTTTTATCATCTCTTTTAAATTAGTTCTAACTTCTTCTATTCTATTCTCTATGCTTTCTCTGACCTCATTAGAAAGCTGACCTATAACGGGTCTTTCTTCTTTTGATAATTTCCCCATTCCTCTTAGAATCTTTGTAAGTTTTCCTTTTTTACCTAAGTACTCTACTCTTGTACTCTCTAGCTCATCTATAGTTTTTATAGAAGCTATTCTCTCTAATGCATCTTTTCTTATCTTGCTCAATTGTTCTTTCAAAATAACCCTCTTTTCTATCTATATTCTAATAAAATATAAAAAAGACTCCATCCCAAATAAGGGACGAAGTCATATCCGTGTTACCACCCTAGTTATTCGCAAAGCGAATCACTCTTTTTATTTTAACGGTATAAATCCGGCTTAGCTTACTCTTTTCAGCAAAGCAGCTCCAGAGTGAAATTCTCATTGAGATTGAAAGATTCTCAGCAATATCTTTCTCTCTGTCTTTTTCCCAATAATACTTATTCTCTTTCACAGCTATTATATCTATTTAGTATTTATTATTCTCTCTTTTTCAATGTCCATTATATCATATTCTTTAGCTTTTTTGTAGAACCTAATTATTTTCCATATAATTCCTGTTTATTTATCTTATCGAATTCTCCTACTTTGGATTCGTTTTTAAATCTCTCCATGGTTTCCATACCCCTATTATTGAATTCTTCAAAATCTGAAAAGAATAGCATATCTCCTAGCACATAATCATAGAAAAAGTAATTTAAAGATTCATCTGTACTTTTACCTATGGCTTTTTCTAAGCTCTGATCAGAAAATGATGATATAGGCCCTATTGGTAGTCCTTCTGAATAATAGGTATTGTATTTACTCTCTATTTCTGTATCTTTGAATGTGAGATATGGTCTTTGATATCCTAGAGCATATTCTGCTGTTACACATGATTGTAATTTTGATCCTTCGGATAATCTATTTAAAAATACATCCGCTATTTCTTGGTAATATTCTCCACCTAATGCTTCTGCTTCTATAATTGATGCTAGAGTTATTCTCTCTTTTTCTGTCAAATTATTCTTATCTATGACTTCTCCTTCTATTTTTTTATATCTCTCTTCTGCCATTCTTATGAATTCGTCTCTCTGTTCATCTATATCTTCTTTTAATTCATATTTTCCTGGAATTATAATTCCTTCCATTTTTCTAAAATCTTCTATCTCTTCATTTATCAATATGGATTTTGCTTTTTTAAATGAAGATTTTATTTCATCTTCTTCAATTTTATATATTTTTGCAAGTTTCGGTATTATATCTCTATTCAATATATTGCCGTTTTTGATTTCTATTTCTTCTGTTTTTTTATCTTGCTCTTCTATTTTTTTTACTTCTTCTACATCTTTTTCTGATTCAGTACAACCAAAGGCTGTGATCATTGATAAGAAGAGTATAGCTAAAATTATCTTTTTCAAATTATCCCTCTTTTCTTATATTCAATGATTTAATATTATCCTTTTTCTTTATAAAAAGCTATTGAAATTATAAATCTTTATCTAAATAATTATATTTCTAAAGATGATATATCTACTGATGCCTGTTATTCTAAATATGATTTGGATTCAGAAGATATGAAGATTGATTCTGATCTGTTTTTAGATATTAAGGATCTTGCTGAATATGTAAAACCTGCATTTAAATGGGCTTTAGATTTTAATATTATTAGAGGAGTATGATATGATAAATGAATAAGAAATAATTATGTCAAAATTCTAGCCATTTCTGTGAAATGGCGATTTTGATTAAAAAAGAAAGGATGATAAACATTATGAAAAGAAAAGTAGCAATAAGTTTATTAGTAGCAACATTATTAAGTGGGAGTGCTTTAGCGAGTAGCTACCATATGAAAAAATTAGACGACGGACCTGGTGGAAAATTAGAAGAAGGATATTTCTATACCTATGATGATGAAACTTGGGCTGTATCTAGATCAGCAAATTTAAAAGTCAATTCAAAACCTTTTGACTTCTCATATGACGCTAAAAACGTTTTAAGACTTGGTAGAACATATATGCCATTCAGAGCATTAGGAGAAGCCTTAGGAGCAGATGTAGGTTGGGATGCTAAAAATCTTACAGCTTACTTCAAGAAAGACAATAACACTATCAAAATAGACATAATGAATGGTGTTATGTATGTAAATGATGTGCCTAAATCAAATGAACTAGGTAAACCATTCATAATGGAAGATAGATCATATATTCCAATTAGATTTGTAATAGAAGAAATGGGTTACAGAGTGGATTGGCACGCAGAGGAACTTCTTGTAGATATCATAACTGAAAAAGAAGAAGACAAAGTTATAAACAATGATTCAAATACTAATAACGATACTGTAAATGACACAGTAATAGAAAAACCTGATGACACTTATATAGCAAAAGAAATAATAACAGAATCTTTCAGAAAAAAGAAATATAAAATTCTAAATTTAACACTAAACAACCAATTAATAAAAACTAACAAACCAATATTAATAGACGACTTCTGGCCTGGAGATCCATATTACACATTAATACCAGTTGAAGAAGTAGCGAGGATATTCGATCAAAAGATGACTATAATAGACAGAGAAACTGTAAAACTTGAAGGTAAAATGCACAACCTTAAGTATAACTCAGCAATATTCTCAGCAAGAAAGTCATATGTAACATACGAAAATGAATACTTTAAATCAGATAAAGGTGTATTCTTAAACGCACCTAGACTTATAGATGGAACTATGTATATAAACATGCATACTCTTGCAACTTACCTAGGTGAAAACCTAACAGCTAAAAGAGATATGGAAAATGGATTAACAAATATATATGTAGATGATGTAAACCAATATAAATACTAAAAAAGAGCTGATTATTCAGCTCTTTTTTTAATACGTTATGAGGATAAATTAAATGCTCTATATAATCTATTAAAGCCTGAGCAAAATATCA
>JAUNVB010000020.1 GCA_030537835.1 Andreesenia angusta
GTGTATCCGGTGTATCTGGTGTATCTGGCGCATCTGGCGTTATATCAACTGCTTTAGACCAATCGAATGATAAACGAGCATCTTGCTGTCCTTTTCCATCTATTTCTTTCATAGCATCTACTTCAACTCTAACACCTATAATATCTTCTCTTAATTTATTTCTAATTATTTTTACCTTAGACGGGAATCTACCAGTTCCTTTTAACCCTTGATCTTCTTTCCAATCGATTATATGAGCTCTGTCTAATTTCGTCTTATCAAAATTAACTGCATCTGGATATGTCCACATATTTAAAAGATGTCCT
Organism: Andreesenia angusta; assembly: GCA_030537835.1. Lineage (GTDB taxonomy): Bacteria > Bacillota > Clostridia > Tissierellales > Gottschalkiaceae > Andreesenia > Andreesenia angusta_A. The sequence goes on from JAUNVB010000020.1 coordinate 306, forward strand.
CTCATATTCATAAAGTCTAATCCTTCAAGCTCTAGGAATATTATTGCCTTATTATCGCTCTCTCTTTCAATTACTTTTGCAGTCTGAATAAGCGCACCATTACCCATTGAATTTGTATTTTCATGAGATTTCAAAAGTTTTACCGGCACTGAATAAATTTTCTCATTCGATACATTATCATCAGAATCTTCTTTTCCTTTTTCTGTTACGAATTGTTTTTCAAATGTTCCTTTTCTATAGAAATCTCCAGCTCCAGAAGATGCCGATATAGTTTTTACAACTCTATATACATCGCCTTTCTTCTTGTTTTTATCATCTATAGTAATAGGTGCATCTTCAGTACTATCTGGAAGAACTATATCTTCTATAACTTCAAATTTATCTCCTATTTTCTTTTCCACTCTATAATTTATTTTATAAACAAAATACTCTTTTGCAAGTTCTATTGCATCCATTCCCTTAGACTCTATATACTTATCAACCCCATTGATATCGGTTGGAATATCTCTATCTATATGAGTCCATATAAGGAGTTTTTCAAGTATTTCTTTATTTTTGAAATTAATAGAACTCTCTTCTTCACCTATATCTAAATCAAACTGCCCTTTTTGAGGATAGTATTTATCACTTTGTTTTGGATCCACTCCTAATGCTTCATATTCATTAGGCATAGACTCCGGCAAATAATTTAATGCTAATTCAATATTTCTAAAACTCTTTCCTTTTAGAAGATCAGAAGGTATTTTTTTCAATCTATTATCTCTTAACAATAGATCTCCATCATCTTTAGAAGCAATATTAGTCCAAACCTTATCTGGCAATTCTTCTACTAAATTTCCTGATAAATCTAAAACTTTCAGATTGTTTGCATTCGATAGTTCTTCTGGAACATTCTTTATTTGATTAGCTGATAGATATACTTTTTCAAGACTTTCTTGTCCTATACTCTTAGGTATTTCTTTCAATGAATTAGATTCTAAACTAACTAATTTTATATTCGTTCCCTCAAATAGATTATCAGGTAATCTTTCTAATTCATTATTCGGCATATATACTGATGCTAATTTATTGTTGTTTGCAAATATTCCTTCCGGCAACTCTCTTAATCCATTTCCTCCGAGTTCAATTTCTTTAAGTGCTTCATTCTTTTTAAATGTATTTTTATCTATTGCTAGAATATTATTATTATTCAATACCACTGCTTCTAATTTCAAATTATTCACAAATTGATTTGGATTCAATGTGCTTAATTTATTATTAGATAGATATACTCTTTCTAAATTTTTCGCATTAGCGAATAAATTTTCAGGCAATTCTTTTAATTTATTTCCTATTAAATTTATACTTAAAACTTTATCTCCTAAATCTGAAAGCATAGATATATCATTTAATTCTAATCCACTCAAATCTAACTCTCCATATTCAGGTGAAAAATTCATCAACTCTTCCGATGTAATATCTCCATCACTATTGGCATCTGCTCCTTGCTCAATAAGAGCATCTACTAATCTCTCTTGATCTTTTTGCATTTCTTCATAAGTCTCTTTAGGTTCTTTATACTTTGTGAATTCTTTTTCTATAGGACCTTTAAACTGCAACCAGAACTTTTGATATTTATCATACTTCCCAATATCAGTTTCTTTACCGCCCATCATAGATACTAAAACTCCAGCTTCATAAGTCTTAGTCAAATCATCAATTTCAAATTTAAAAATATTTCTAGGGATATTTCCAGAATACTCTCCAGCATAATCAGATTTATCTGCTGTTATCCATCCTGAATCCCCTTTAATTCCAAGAGTTATTAGATATTCCCCAAAGGTATGATTTAGCATTTCAATATATTTCTTTCCATCTTTTACTGTAAGCTTTACATTTTTATCAAATGTCTCCTCCATCATAGAGCCTTGATTCTTATCATTGAAGTTCAATCCTCTAAATCCAATAGTATAAACTCCATCTTCTAAATTATCTCCTAATTCTAGAACTCCTACTTCTTCATTATCGTCCGATGTGCCTGGAGTATCATTTTCATTATCCCCTGGGGTTGAAGGGTCTTCTGTCCCTGGGGTAGTGCCATCAGATGATTCCGGATATTCTATAGATTTACCATTATTCATAACAAATTTAACTGTCTCTACTTTTTCTCCAACTGCTTTTTGAAGCTTTTCATCAGTGTCAATTACTCTAAAGCTTCCATCGTATTTCCAGTTATAATCCGTTTTTTCAAATAGATTTCCGTTTATATAAAGTTCTTTTACTTCAGCTAAAAACTCCGTTTCATTTAATTTCTCATCACTGAAATTAATATAAAGCTCTTTAGTACCATAACTATCGATATATTCTGTTCCTGTTATCTTTACATCATCAAAGTTTGATACTTCGTGTGTAGCTCTTGAAACTGGTATTTCTGCGTTTACATAACTAATAGGCATTGTTCCTGCTAGCATTGCTACTGACAAGGACACAGAAAGAATTTTTCTTTTCATATTCATATACTTCACTCCTTTTTATTTATCAAACAAAAGACTGCTTATTCGATATTGAATACTATTTTCGTACTCTTTTAATTATCATACCATAATCTATAAAATAATGTTTCAAATATCTTTGCAAAATTTCTAATATATTTGCGAATTTCACTCAATGATATTGAAACTTCAATTCAATATATTCTCGTGGTGTTTTTGCCTTTGATAATATTCACTATGTTATAATTAAGATATATTAAAAGAGGAGTGATAATATGAGTGATATTTATTTGAAAGAAGATGAGATCGATCTCTTCTTAGAGAATTGGTCAAATAGTATTAAAGAAAATTTTAAAAATTTAAATCTAAATGCTTTTACTCTGAATTTTATTTCAAATATAATAAAATCTTTCTTAAGAGAGTTCGATTTATTCCGTGATGATATTAAAATAGATGAATTAGAAGCTCTGTTCTTGTCAGAAAAAGAAAACAATGAAGAGTTAGAAGAGTATGAAAGTTTAAGAGATGCTATAAAATTTCTTATAATTAGAATTAATATGTATGAAAACCGTGAATTTAGTACTAAATTTTCAGAGAATTTAGAAGAAGATATAGCTAATTTGAAAAAATTATACCATGACTCTAGAAGTCTAGTTGAAATAATCCACTATACAGGAAATAGCATATCTTTTAAAAACAATTTTAAAGAAGATTTAATGACCAAATTCATAAATGAATTTCATATACCAGAAAATATTTACTTATATAGACTTACAAATATTCAAAATTTCGAGAAGTTAATAGGTATGAATTTATCAGATTTAATTGAATTTGAAAAAAAGGAAAAATTGGAGTTCACGATAAATAATATCATCAGTACAAGTTTGAAACAGTTTGCCATTGAAGATACTAACTACGAAACTGGTGATTTTGATATCTTCCTAAGAATAAAATCTCCTAAGGGAAGTACAGCTTTTCCTACAGAAGTATGTTCGGCTATAAAAGGAGAGATGGAAGTTCTGCTTCCAATTGGTACTAAATTTAGAATAGATGAAGTTAAAAAAGACTATGAATATATAGATGGAAACACAATTAAATATTTTATAGAATGCGAAATAATTTAAAAAAGACTCTAAAATAGAGTCTTTTTTAATCATCCCATGGTATCAATATATCATGATCAATATTTTCAGCATCGAATCTAAAATGAGCTACCGGCTTTTCTTTTTTAAAAAAATCTTCTTCCCTATTTCTCTGACCTAAGTTATGTATTACATGAGTAATACCTTTTTCATTTCTTTTATCAGAAATCAATCCAATATGATAATCATCCCTAAATATTACAATATCACCAGGTTGCCATTCTTCAATATCATTAATATCTATTGTAAGACTCTCAGCATATTTTTTGAAAAAAATATGCTGATTTTTCACTCTCCTAAAATCTATATTAGGATCTGGCTTCTCAATATTTGGATAATCCTGGGGATAATTTGATATATCATTATCTATCATCGCTTTTAAATCGTACCCACCATGCTTCATAGCTCTCCAAATAACATCTGTACATACGCCAATTTCTTCAGGCGGATATCCTCCTTGCCAATACTTTCCATTATATCTCGGTCTATTCTTCGCCTCAATCTTTCCACCTTCTAAAAAATCCCCATAGTCATCTATACCATTAGAATTAAAATCTATATTAGATTTTAATCTTCTAATCCCTTTATCAACCTTCTTATCTTCAGTTATATTCTTTTCATTGTTGTATATTTGATATTTATCAATATTCAATTTCTTTTCTGAGCTCTCCCTTTTACAGCCTGAAAGATTAAATATAATACCAGTTATTATAAATAAAATAAAAATCAGTTTTTTCATACAATCCTCCTAATCTATCTCATTTACTTTAAATGATATTATATTTATATGAACAAAAAATAAATTATATATTAATTTTTAAATAATTCAAATTAATTGAATCTTATCTATTTTCAATTTTACTCTTTATAGCTTCTATTAAATCATTTGTATTCATACCTGTTCTTTCACTCATCATTTTTATAGTTGCCTTAGGAAGCATAACCCTAGCTAGGGGAGTTTTTAACATTGCAAACTTAGGATTTATACTCTCCATCTCATCTTTTAACCATGGATATATTCCCAATATATCTTTTAATTTTGTATTCTCATCTATTTGAATCGAATTAGTATTTAATTCCTCTCCTATTTCTTCCTCTTCTACGGTATTCTCTTCTTCTATATCAATAGTATTAGATTTTCCACTTCCCCAATTCAACAATGTTTGAGAGCCTTCTAAATTTCTAATATGAGTACAGTCCTGCATCATCTCTAGTACTCCTCTAAACTTGCCATTTTCATCTCTAACGGCTGTATAATAGATATAGATAAATAATCCTGGTTTATTAATCCAGAATTCAGCATTATCTTCTTCTCCATTTCTAAACTTTTCTACAATCTCCTCAACTATATGAACGCTAGCTCTAGGATGACAATTTTTAACATCTCTACCTATTACATTCTTGCTCCTAGGAAAAACTCTATGCTCTGTATCAGAGTAAAAACATACAAGATCATTTTCATCTACATAAGATAAATCTACAGGCATATGTTTGTAGATTAAATTAATCTGTTCTAACGTGAGTTTACCTGTAGAAACATCAAATTTCTGATTTATATCTGTAGAATAACCGTATTTACTCAATAATTTAGATAGTTCCTCAGCAAATTCTCCTTCATTCGATTTTCTTGATACTATTTCTTCTGATTTTTCATCCATATTATCAACTTCAATCCAAGAAAAGCCTATCTCTCTATCTCCAGATTTCATATCTTCAAATTCTTCTTCATTAATCATTGCAAGAGATGTTGGATACAATACAGTCTCTTCCTTTTCCATTAGATCTTTTATATCATCGACTATAGTTTGTTGTAATTCTATGAACTCATCTTCCTTATCAGCTTCTAAGAGTGCTCTTGCATCGCTTATTTCATCCCTTATAAAATTATCTAATGTCCACATAGTAGTAGTCGGTCTATCAAATCCTTTTTGCTCTAATATAGAATATAGTTGATTATGCTTTCTTGCAAAATGAAGTTTATATTCAGCTAATCTATCATATAATTCAAGCCATTGATTTTTTATCACAGGATATTGAATTAAATCTTCGATTTCCCATAAAATCTTTCTCATAGCATCATTTTCTCTATAATAACAGATTATTGGATGATTCTTTTCAAGTTCTGGTCTACTCGTATCCATTATTCCATCAAATAATTCTAGCATATTCTGAATATCTTCTTTTCTACATTCATCATCTTCAATCTCTTTTAATTCTTGTTCTGCTAATGCTATCTCATAAGGTTTTAAAGACTTTACTTTCTCTTTTAATATATTTCTTGCTTCCTCTAGTTCAATTTTTCCATCATTGTAATCATTCTTTATTTTAAGAACCAGTTTTAATTTTTCTTCATCTACTTCCGATAAATATTTCTTCATATCCATTTCTATTCCCTCTTTCCATATCGTTAAATATTATTATTTTCATTATACTCTATTTTCTATTAATTTTGTGTGATTACAATCAATATTGATATCTCTTACTAATACTTGACTATATATTCTTCATTTCAAATTCTTAATTCTTCGTTTAAACAATTTCTAAATAAATAAAAAAGAGAGATAAAATATCTCTCTTTTGAATTATACATTCTATATATTATTGCTTTTATTTCCTTCAAATATTTTTCCTATAGCTGATGATAAGATCATTGTCAATACAATTACTATAAGAGTTGTTCCAAATGAAGTATCTAATATCAATAAATATCTATATAGTAAAAATCCTAATAACCATATAAAAAAGTTCTTTAAATTTATAGATTCATTCAGATGATCTTTTTTTAATATGAAATAATCCACAATCATAATAGCTGCCATAGGTGCAAAAACTGAACCGATTACGTATAGGAAATCTGTTATATCATCCATAGGAAATACTATAGCCAATATAGTTCCAATTATAGTAGTTATTATTGCTATACTCTTCCCATTAATTCTATTAGAAACAGATTCTGCTGAAATTCCAGTAGAAAATGCATCTAAAAAAGTTGTTGTAACTGTCGATAGAACGATTATTAAAAGCCCTATAATTCCCATACCAGTTTTAAGCATTATAATTGAAATATCTATCTCTCCTGTAAATATAGCTGCTCCCATTCCAATGGTATACATCCATATACTCACTAGATTATATATTAAGCTACTAACTAAAGTCGCCTTAAATGGCTCCTTTGCTTCTCTAGTATAATCACTTATAACGGGTAGCCAAGATAGTGGCATTACTGCCGCTAATTCTATTGCAGCTCCAAACGAAAGAGCAGTACTGATTTCGCTGCTAGTATTTATCGAATCAAAGAAAACTATCTTACATAAAATAATAGTCAAGATAAAGAGCGAGGTCATTGCAAATAGATTCACCTTTCCAAGATTTTCAATTCCAATGAAAATCCATAAAATTATTAGCGCTCCTATTATCAATGCCCAAATCCAAGCCCCTGTAGAAAATACTTTATCTGCAGCTAATGCTCCATCATATATCATAATGGCTGTCCAACCGCCTAATTGAATTATATTCAATATTGCAAAAAATATACCACCTTTTTTTCCAAAACTCATCTTAACAGTTTCCATTGCAGACTTCCCAGTTCTTGCTCCTATAAGTCCTATTAAAAACATAAAGAATCCACCTATTATATGGCCTAATATTATCGCTAATAGACCCCTTTTTATCCCTAATGGTGCAAAATAAGTACCTGTGAGTATCTCTGCAATAGATACTCCTGCACCAAACCAAATCAAACCATTAGCAAATACTGATGTCTTTTTATTCATCTATAATTTCCTCAAAGATAAAGCCATGATCTATAGGACCTCTTCCTTTTCCAAAATCCATATTCGATCTTATTGCCTTTGTAATATAATCTTTTGCTTTCTCTATAGATCTCTCTAAATCATAACCTTTAGATAGATTCGCAGCTATAGCTGAAGACAATGTGCATCCTGTTCCATGAGTATTCGGATTGTCAATTCTCTTTTCAAAAAACCATCTTTCTTTGTTTTTAGTATATAGTAAATCTTCCGCATTTTTTATTCTATGACCGCCTTTACACAATACTGGTATTTCATATTTTTCAAATATTGCTTTAGAAGCTTTTAACATATCTTCTTTTGAATTGATCTCAATTCCTGATAATGCCTCTGCTTCAGGAATATTAGGTGTTATTACTGATGAGATTGGAAATAATTCTTTAATCAATACATCTACCGCATCATCTACTATTAGTTTTGAACCGGATGTAGATCCCATAACTGGATCTAGAACTATATTCTTTGCCTTATATCTTTTTAATTCTTCTGCTATAATTTTAATTAATTCTTTAGAAGATACCATTCCTATTTTTACTGCTTCAGGAAATATATCTTCAAATACTACCTTCAATTGTGTACGCAGAAATTCTGGTTCAACTTCCATTATATCTTTAACACCCATTGTATTCTGTGCAGTCAATGCTGTTATTACCGACATGCCGTAAGTATTATTTGCTAGAAAGGTCTTTAAATCTGCCTGAATTCCAGCGCCTCCAGAACAATCACTTCCCGCTATGGTAAGAACTGCTTTTTTCATAAACATCCCTCCTAAATTTACTGATATCTATTTTCTAAGATTTTTTTTATTTCTATTAATACACTCTCTAAATCTTTTCCATATATATCTGACTTTTCTATTATCTCGTCTTGATCGTTTTTACTTATCTCATCATATATTCCAACTATTTTAAACCCTAGTTTTTTAGCCGTATTTATAGAATATAGGGCATCTTCGAAAACCCATATATTCTCTCTTGGGACAGATAAGTAATTTTCTGCTTCGATAAAAATATCTGGATAAGACTTCGTCTTTCCAGTCTCAGGACAAGTAAATATTCTTTCAAAATATCTATCTATATCTAATCTTTTAAAAGCCTTTTCTAAACAATATCGTTCTGTAGAGCTTGCTACGACCATTTTTATATCTTTCTCATATAAATATTCTAAAATTTCTTTAGCATTTGTCTTTAGCTCTGACCTATTTATATAATAATCTATTGCTAAATTGCTTATTTCATTCATTACTTCTTCCTTGCTTTTATCTAAATCATAATTATCTATTATATATTGAACACCCATATCTAAAGTTAATTCAAATAATATATCTCCTAGATTCTCTTCAGCTTTTATCCCCAGATTATTTAAATAGTCTTTACCTAAATTATGCCAAATTTCCATAGAATCTATAATTGTTCCATCAATATCAAATATGGCCCCTTTAATCATTTATTATCTCCTTATCTAAAATCTCTTTTAATTCCTCAGTCTTCACTTTTATATCTTCATTAGAAAATATAGCGGATATAGATGCTATACCCGCTATTTCAACACCTTTTAATTCATATATATTCTCTCTATTAATTCCACCTATAGCTACTATAGGTATATTAACTTTTTGTACTATATCTTTTAATATATCAATATTTATATTCTCCGCATCATCCTTTGTATCTGTAGGAAAAACTGATCCCACTCCAAGATAATCAGCATTATTCTCTTCAGCCTCTATAGCCTGTTCAATCGTATGTGCTGATACTCCTATTATTTTATCTTCTCCTAAAATTTTCCTAGCTTCTTTAATATTAATATCCGATTGTCCTATATGGATTCCATCTGCATCTACTTCTTTTGCAATCTCTATATTATCATTTATTATAAACGGTATCCTATCTTTACAAACTGCTTTAATCTTCCTAGCTTCTTCTAAGAATTGATCATATTTCATATCTTTCTCTCTTAGTTGCAATATCGTTATACCACCCTCAATAGCTTCTTTTACCTGCGATTCTAATGTTTCACCGTTTAGCCAATTTCTACTAGTAATTGCATATAATAATAGATCTTCTTTAGAAATTCTCATAGTTTGCGTATTCATCAAGAACACTCCCATTCATATTATATAATGCGTCTATCAATCTATTTCTATAAGTTGAATTTCCTTCATTCTCTAAAAGATTTTTATATCCTATTTCTCCAGCAATTCCCATAGCAACTACTGCGGCAGTCACAACTTTCAGTCTGTCTTTTTCTTCTGTATTTGCAGATACGAATGCATTTATAATACTGCTTAATATGCATCCTGTTCCTGTTATACTGCTCATATTAGGATTTCCATTTCTTACTAGATATGCATATTTATCATCAGCTATTATATCTATTTTGCCTGTTATAACTATTATTGTTTTTAATTTTTTAGACAATTCTTTTGCAAAACTCACTATATCTTCTAAATTTTCCTCTGTAATCTTCTCAGATATATCTGCATCAACGCCTTTAGTTTTTCCTTCACCTTTATATAGAGTTTTAATCTCCGATATATTTCCTCTTATTATATCGAAGTCTATTTCTTCAATAAGTTTTTCAGCTGTTTCAGTCCTAAATTTACTTGCTCCAGCACCAACAGGATCTAAAACTATTATCTTCCCTAAATCCGATGCCTTTTTGCCTGCTTTTATCATAGCATTTACAGTTCTATCGTTAAGTGTTCCAATATTTATCGTTAGCCCATCTGAAATTGAAACGATATCCTCAACTTCTTTTTCACTATCTGCCATTATAGGGCTAGCATTTATCGCTAAAAGCGCATTAGCAATATCATTGACTGTAACGTAATTAGTTATATTATGAATTAAAGCTCCTCTTTTTCTTAAATTATCTAAATATTTTCCTAACAAAATTTCACCCCTCAGATTTTTTAAATATCTATAACCCCTGCTTTTTTAAGGCCATAAATTAAAACTAAAGCTATAATACTTCCTCCTATTGTCGATATTAAAAAAGGAATTATATAGGTATAGAAAGCTATATTCCCAGCTACTTCCCCTAAAAATATTTTAGCTAATGGATAAGCAACTAATGCTCCTAATATCCCTGTTCCAAATACTTCACCAATACCAGTTGCTATAAGATTTTTCGTCTTATAATAAACTATTCCGGCAATTAATGCTCCAAAAATACTTCCCGGAAAAGCAAGTATAGTTCCTAGTCCAGATATATATCTTATTAGACTTGCTATAAATGCTATTACAACGCCATGAAAAGGTCCTAATATTACTGCTGCAATTATATTGACCATATGTTGTACTGGTGCACATTTACTACCAAAAATTGGAAAGGATATAAAGCTTCCTACCACTGCAAGAGCTATTAAAACTCCTGATAGTGAAATCTCTTTTGTTGTAATTTTTTTCATCATTTTGAAACCTCCTTGTAATTTGATTAATTAAAATAATTGTATTCAAGGAGTATAAACCAAATGGATCTGGAATATAAAGTGAAATGTATTATATTGAATATCTAATATATAATACTTATAGTATTATTTTTATATAAATAAAAAAATCTGTATATTTACCGGAAAATAGGCAGATATACAGTAATATAATGTATACTATCTTCCCTACGTTGGCATTATCCAAATCAGGTTAATGGGTCAAAGCTCTACAAGCTTACTCTCAGCCCACTTCCGGTGAGCTCCCCTCGAATACATCTTCATTATATAATTTTACCAATTTTATTTCAACTCATATTTAACTAATTGTTTGAATTAATAATTCTATTTATATCTTTCTCTTTGCCTTCAAATTGATATTAAGCTTTTTTCATGCTATAATTCTATTTAATTGAATGGAGGCTTTTATGTGAATGACAATTTACTAAATAAGTTCATAAAATACGTCAGTTTTAATGTTCTTGGAATGTTAGGACTTTCTTTTTATATATTAGGAGATACTTTCTTTGTAGCTCAAGCATTGGGTGCAAACGGGCTTGCTGCTTTGAACTTTTCTATATCTATTTATAGCCTAATGCATGGAACTGGACTTATGATTGGTATTGGTGGAGCAGCAAAATACAGTATGTTAAAATCTCAAAATGAGAATGAAAAAGCAAATAGAATTTTTACATCAGCTTTTAAGTTTACATTATTATTAGCTCTATTATATATGCTCATTGGTATATTTAGATCTGAACAGCTCTCTATTTTGCTAGGAGCAGATAGCACTACGATCGACATGACAAATTCTTATTTAAAGACTATATTGATATTTGCACCATTTTATCTATTGAATAATTTACTTTTAGCATTCGTACGTAATGATAAGAATCCGAATCTTCCTATGATAGCAATGATTGTTGGAAGTGTCGCAAATGTATTTCTAGACTATATATTTATGTTTAAATTCCATATGGGAATGTTTGGAGCGGCTTTTGCTACAAGTTTAGCTCCAATAATTAGTCTTTCTATACTATCTATTCATTTCATAAAAAAGAATAACGATTTTAAATATATAAGATCTAGTTTAAAATTAGATCATATTAAAGATATTATAAAGCTTGGCTTATCTGCATTTATAACTGAAATATCTTCTGCAATTGCCTTGATAAGTTTTAATCTAGTTATATTAAATATAAGAGGTAATTTAGGTGTAGCATCGTATGGTATAATTGCAAATATGGCATTAATTGGTGTTGCTATTTTCACAGGAGTTGCACAAGGTATTCAGCCACTTTTAAGTAGAGCCTATGGACTGAGTAATAGTAGGAACCTAAGACAGATAAAAAGATATTCTGTTTTTACATCCATAATCATCGCTATAATAATATATATTGGTATTTTCACTTATTCAGAAAATATCATATCTGTATTTAATAGTGAGAACAATATAGAAATAGCCAATATGACTAAGACCGGATTTGAAATTTACTTTATTGGATTCTTCTTTGCAGGCATAAATATAGTTTTAACTATGTATTTATCCTCTATAGAAAAAACTAGAGCGGCCTTTTTAATATCCATAAGTAGAGGATGCGTTATAATTGTACCTTTAGTAATAATATTAAGTGGTATGTGGAAGATGAAAGGTATATGGTTAGCGTTCGTACTGACTGAATTTATCGTCAGTTTAATAGCATTATATATAATACTATCTAATAGAAAACAGTTAAAAAAACGATATAAATCTATATAAAAAAGCTCTGAGTCTAAAAAAAGATTCAGAGCTTTTTATATTATTTATATAATTAAAATTTATCTACAGCTGCTTTTAATTCATCTTTTACTGAATCATCCGGCTCTTCTAGACATACAACTGGATCAGCTGCCATTATAGCACCTTTTCCTTCCATTTCTTCTTTCCAAGTCTCCATATATTCGCCATCTCCCCAACCATAAGAACCAAACATAAATACTTCTTTACCATCTAAAGACGGTATTGAATCTATAGTTGGAACTATTATGCTTTCGTCTACTTCCTCAACTCCAGTAGCCGGTGAGCCAAATACTAATATATCTGCATCTGCAAACTCTTCACCATCTGCTTCATCAGTATAGATATTGAGTTCATATCCTTTTGATTCTATAGCTTCTTTCACTGTTTCAGCCATTTCTTCTGTACGACCTGTTGAGCTAAAATAAATCATATTTACTTTCATAATACTACCTCCATTTTTTATATTAAATCCAATTCTATTTAACGAATTTAACGATTATCATTATTATATATTTTATTTTTCTCTTTGTCAAAATAAAATTATGCAAATCCCTTAAATCCATAGGCTGATTTTGCTTTCTTCGCCGCTCTTCTAACAGCTCTAGCAATTATATCTACAGATATACTTGCTAATATATCTTTATCAATATCTATATCTCCATAGGATATTGTGAATATAGTATCACCATCTAAAGATGTATGTACTGGACTTATACTTTTTGCATAACCATTATGGGCTATTCTAGCAATTCTATTTGCCTCTACTTTTTTTAATTTTGCATTAGTTATTATACATCCTAATGTAGTATTACCAATTTTATTTTTCTCTATTCTTTCTTTATCTATATTCGAAATCAAAATCTCTTTACTATTTTTAAAGCTCTTCCTATCTTCATCTAATAATCCTGCTATGATTCTGCCATCAGAATCTATAATATCGCCGAGAGCATTTAAAGCTATTATAGCTCCTATTTTTAATTCACCTATTTTCGTTGCATATATACCTATTCCTGATTTCATAGCATAATCTTTCCCCAAAATTTTTCCTATAGTAGCTCCAGTTCCAGCTCCTACATTTCCCTCTTCTAATATATTTTTTTCTGAATTAATACAAGCTTTATAACCCATATCTTTATCAGGTCTTATAGCTCCATTCCCTACTTCTAGATCGAATAAAGAAGCAGCGCATACTATAGGGACAGTATTTGTACCTATAGTAAATCCTATACCACGCTCTTCTAAATACTTCATAACTCCACTAGATGCATCTAAACCATAAGCGCTACCACCTGATAATACTATACTATGTATTCTCTCAACCATATTCTCAGGATTTAATAGAGCCGTCTCTCTAGTTGCAGGTGCACCTCCTCTTATATCAACTCCTGCTATCCCACCTTCTTTACATATAATAACTGTGCATCCTGTTCCTGCTTCACTATCAGTATAATGCCCTATTTTAAACCCTTCTATTTCTCTAATATCTATTTCTTCCATTATATACCTCCTAAAAGCTCAAGAGCTTAAAACCTCCTGAGCTTTATTATATATCATTTTAAGCTTTATTTAATAATCTCTTATAACTATAATCTATTGCAAATGAACCTAATGGAGCTGTTATTATTATAGCTAGAACTGCAACTGTTAATATTATATTTCCTGAAGCCAAACCTTCAGTTAAAGGAATAGAGCCAATAGCCGCTTGTACCGTAGCTTTTGGACAGTATGCTATCATGCTAAATATCTTTTCTCTAGTGCTTAATTCTGTCTTCAATAGACATATATAAACGCCTATAACTCTGAACACTAATGCTCCGAAGATTAATATTACTGCTGACAAACCAGCACCTGATACGTATTTTATATCTACTGTGGCTCCTACTAAAACGAATAAAAGTAGTTCTGCACCTGACCAAAGACTAGAATACTTCAATCCTATATCATTCGCAATATCAGGTCTAACTCTTTTTATAGTAATTCCTATACTCATAATAGAGAGCAATCCAGAAAATCCTATATTACCTGTAATACTATCTTCTATAGTGACAAGTATAAAGGAAATACTTAAAACTAATACTACTTTTAGACTATCGTCTATAGTAAATCTTCTGAATAATTCTATTAAAGCTAGCCCGATTAATACTCCTACTAATACCCCAAATATTATTGATGTCGGAATTCGTATAAAATTTAAGGCTGATATATCTCCTCCTTTAGCTAATCCTAAAAACGAAGTAAATAAAACAATTACAAAGACATCATCAACCGATGATCCTGCCATTATCAATTGTGGAATTTTTTCTTTTATTCCATATCTCTCGCCAATTAATTTAAGCATTTTAGGTACTATTACAGCTGGTGATACGGCTGCAATAACAGTTCCTAAAATAGCTGAATCTAATAAACTTATTCCTAAAAGCTTTGGTGCTATTATAATAGTTCCAATAATTTCTAAGCTTGCTGGAATAAATGACATCAGTATAGCCGGTCTACCTACTGCTCTTAAATCTTTTAAATCCATATTAAGGCCTGCTCTTGTCAAGATTATAATAAGCGCTATTCTTCTGAGTTCTGAAGAAATAGATAATATCGATTCATCTAGATAATTAAATGCATTCGGCCCTATTAATATACCTATTATCAACATTCCAAGAAGTCTTGGCAGTTTAAATTTATTGAGAATCTCACCTAATGTAAATCCCAATATAAATATTATTGCTAAACTCAATAACATTGTACTCCCTCCTTTAAATTAAATAAAAAAAGCTGACAAAATCTGCATCATATGCAGAAGTCATCAGCTTAAAGCGGTTTGGGTCTTATCCCTGGGAGAACTTCATTCCCGATTATAATTTTGTAAGGATATTTTATCATATTTTATGATAAAATAACAGTATTAAGTAAGTATTTATTATAAAAATAATTTTTGAAGGTGATTTGATGAAAAGTAAGAATCCAAAGATAAAAATTTTTATTATAATAAGTGCTGTAATTGCCGTTTGGGCATTAGCTTTAGCAGATTTAATAATTCCTATAAAAAATATGTATGGTGAAGGTTTCTATACTCCTATAGCGAATGCTTCTATAGGGAAAGTATATTATACTACTTGTGCTCTTTTTACTTTTCCTTTCATTGCTTTAGGGCTTAAGAAAATTGTAATGGGAACAAATTTGAAATGGTTAACTCCCCTGATTTTCTTTTTTACAGGAACTATAACTATCAGTATTCATACTGCTTATTACTATTACTATCATGTGGCTAGAAGACTTGAAGGAAATCCGATTTTAAAAGATATATTGAAAGATTTTGATAAGTTAAAAGATATTCTCGGAACCATCTATTTTATAGGTTTAGGTTTTATATCCTTAGTTTTATTCATAGCTGTTCTTATGAGAAAAACTATATATCCACGTTATTTTGCTATATTTAATCCTGTTGTTGGTGTAATTTTACTAAATCTAGCGTATTTTATAAATAATTCTCTAGGAGATATATTAACTCCTTTTTTAATTCCTGGAACTGTTTTAGCGATTATGGTGACAATATATCTACCTTATTATTTTAAAAAAGATGATAATATTTTAGAATGTGATAGAAGGTTTTAATTATTTTTTCTAAAAGCGGATGGAAATATTTTTATATGGATAAAAATATCTATTAATGTTATCATATTATAAATATGCTCATTCGATAAGAATACTATAATAGGAGAATCAATATGATATTACACTATATACAACTTTTCTTTATATACTCATTACTCGGCTTTATATGGGAAACCTTATGGGTTTCAATTACCGAAAAAAAACTTGCAAAAAGAGGTTTTTTAAAGGGGCCTATTCTCCCAATTTATGGATTTGGAGCTTTGATAATATTGATAAGTGTCCATCCATATACTGATAATCCATTCATGATATATTTTGCAGGAATGACTGCTGCAACAATTCTTGAATTAATAACTGGATATCTTATGGAAAAACTTCTTCATGTGAGATATTGGGATTATGATGAAAGACCACTTAATTTTCATGGATATATTTGTGCTCGTTCTTCTCTATTCTGGGGACTAATATCTATTATATTAGTAAAACAAATTAATCCCGGCGTTGAAGATTATCTAAATAATTTCAGTTTCCCTTTTTTAAATCATATGACCATAGTCTTAATAATGGTCTTTATACTTGATTTAAGCCTGAGTCTAAAAGAGGCTATAGACTTAAGAAATTTAATCCACTATGGTGAAAAACTATCTGAATACTCTGAACAATTATTAGAGGAAATTCACGAAAAGTCAGTGGATAAAAAAGAAGAATTATTACAGATATTTGAGCAATCTTCAGCTGCTCAAGCTATTGAAGATTTAGAAATATTAAAGGAAAAAAGAGCTATTAGATTTGAAAATGCTTTTCTTGAGTTTCTAGAAAATAGAGAAGATAGAGAGAAGAATATAAAAAATAAAGCAATTTCTATTCTAGACAATATAGATGATTTAGATACTAAAGATAAGCTTCAAACTTTAGTAGAGAATATCTATAAGAGAAGAGCTATTAGAATTTTGAAATTTAAAAAATCAGCTTTGAGAATAATGAGAAGAAATAAAATCAGTTATAGAAAACGCTCATAACCTTATGGTTAGAGCGTTTTTTTCTATATTGTATTGATTTATCTATTAATATAATAATTTTTCTATTTTCTTCCATATATAAGTCCTAGATTGTTCAGCATAAACGGTGATTTTATTAATGGTGGTAATTCTATTTTATCTTCTGTATTAGGTATATAGTGTATTTCACTAATTCCTTCATCTTCTAATCTTTCAATCAAAGAATTAATATTATTATAAAATGATTTAGATTCGAATAAATCATGAAAAATAAAAAAACCTCCATTTTTTACAACTCTTAATGCTTCTATAATAAGATCTTCCTTATTATCTACTGTTTTCACTTCATGAAATACGAAATTACTTATAGCCATATCAAAACTCTCATCTACGAATTCTAATTTAGCGGCATCTCCTCTTTTAAACTCTATATCTAAATTAGCTATTCTTGCATTATCAATACATTGTTTGAGAGAATAATCCCAATTAGCTCCCCAATAATCTATGCCTATTATACTCGCCTTAGTATATTTTTTCGCAAGTTCAATACTAATAGCTCCTGAACCACAACCTATATCAATGATTCTTCCTTCCATATCATCAGGTGTAAATGAAAGAACGTATTTGTGAATTTTTCTCATAACTTTTCCACCGTTAAAAGAAAAAGCACGATAACAATAGAGCATATATAATTCTAAGACTAATATCACTAGAGCTATAAATAAGAATATAGTCATCAGTATCTTGCTATTCAAAAAATGTTTCACTCCAAATGCCATAGCTAATGAAATGATTAAAAATACCAATATTGTGAGTAATACTTTCTTAGGTATCCAATTGGCAAAGTCTATTCTTTCTATTTTTCTCATATATACCACCTACTTTCCTTTCTTTATTATTTATAATATCATATTTAATAATGTTTTTATATGATTTTAATTTTCAATATCTCATTGTCGATATTTGTCTTTTTTACTTGACATAATATTATTTAAAAGTTAATCTATTGATAAGAGATATTATAATCTGGCGATGATTGATATTTGTTATTTTATCTGATTTGGAAATATTTTTAAAAAAGGATGTGATATTTATGGGAGTTAAAACGAAAGTTTATACTGAATTATTTAAAAACTCTTTTTCAATTCCAATGAAAATAGAATATTGGAATGGTGAGATAGTAAAATTAGGTGATGGTGAAATAGAAGCATTTATAAAGATAAATGAACCTTTAGATTGGAAAAAAGTTAGTGAAGATGCCTCTATTGCTTTAGCAGAGGCATATATGGATAAGAAGATTGAAATTAATGGTCCATTAAAAGAGTTAATCGTCTCGGCTTATGGAAATAAAGAGAGTTTTTTAGAGAGCAAGAAGTTTAGATTATTGAAAATAGTGCAGAAGCATGATAAGAAAAAATCTTCGGAAGATATCCAATATCATTATGATATTGGTAATGATTTTTATGAACATTGGCTAGACAATTCTATGACTTATTCATGTGCTTATTTTAAAAGCGAAAATGACTCATTAGAAAAGGCACAAGAACAAAAAATAGAACATATATTAAATAAACTGAGATTAAAACCTACTGATCACCTATTAGATATAGGATGTGGTTGGGGAAATCTAATAATTACCGCAGCTCAAAAATATGGAGTTAAAGCAACGGGATGCACATTGAGCAAAGAGCAATATAATTTAGTAAATAAAAAGATTGAGAGAGCTAATTTAAAAGATTTAGTAGCAGTTGAACTTTTAGATTATAGAGATGCAGCTAAAGGTAAAGTAAAATATGATAAGATAGCTAGTGTTGGTATGTTTGAACATGTTGGGAAAGAAAATATTCCTGAATATATAAGCTGTATAAAAAAACTCTTAAAAGATCGAGGTCTTGCTCTTATACACGGAATATCAGGACAGAGAGATTTCTATGATGATAGTCTTGGTACTAATGGATTTTTAAATAAATATATTTTTCCAGGTGGATACATTCCCTCTCTTGCAGAGCTTATGATTCCAATAAACCAAGAGAATATGAGTCTAATCGATTTAGAAAGTTTAAGGAGACATTATCAACTCACTCTAGATGAATGGTATAGACGATTTAAAGAAAATTGGGATGTAATCTTAGCTGATAAAGGTGAGCGCTTCATGCGTATGTGGGAAGTATATCTTCAAGGATGTGCTGCTATCTTCGAGTCTGGAAATCTAGATGTATGTCAATACTTAATAGAAAAAGGTACAGATAATACTAGACCTTTAACTAGAAAATATATGGAATAACCCCGATATATATCGGGGTTATCTATTTCTATCGAACGGTAAAGCCCCAGGCTTTAGTCTTGCTCCTCATCCTACACCTTCCATATTAGGATAAATAGTTTCTTGCATTAGCTTAGAATATACTAATGCTGTATCTAGAGACTTACTATCTAATTCGCTTTCTTCAAAATATGAAGGTCTATTATTTAAAATCATCAACTCAACTATATCATAAAGACCAAATAATCCAGAAAATATCATTAATTCATCTAGATTTTCTATAGAGAAACTTATTTCTTTTCTATAGTTTTTTATCTTCTTCAAATACTCTCTAAAACCTTTAAATTCCTTAGATAAATTTTTCCCTTTTTGTGTAAATATTAATCTATTTCTTCTCTCTCGAATAAATTCTTTCTCTAATAGAATAGATTTCGATCTGCTCACAATATCTTCTTCAAACTCCAATATGCTTTCTCTATTTCTTCTGTTCAATATTGTAAAATTTTTTCTCTTTATAATTCCATTATCTTCCGAAGCTATAAAATAATTAAATAATTGTTTCTCTAAATTATCATCAGGCTTTTTTTCTATTTGAAATCCATAAACTTGATGTTTATCATCTATTAAAACTGCCTCTAATATACCTTCATCTATCCATTTAAGTACGAAGAAATGAATCATTCTTCTAAAATCTACTAGATTAGACTCATATAATAGGTATATATAGTCTTTAACCTCTTCTATTTTAACTGGGGAAGATTTCCTTATCTTTCCTTTGAATACCTTCTGCTTCCTTTCGTTCTTCTCAGATAGAAGAAAAATTATAATAGCTATCGATATAGAGGCTAATATAAATAATATATAACTAAACAATTGTTTACATCCTTTCATTAGATAATTTTATGAAATTATATCATATTTTTTACCTTGTAATCAAATATCAACAATATGAACTTTTTAATGGAATTAAATATAATTGTTTATTATTAAATCTAAGAGGTATTAATTTAAAAAGGAGGTCTTTATAATGAAAAGTCTGTCTATGAAAAATATAATATTCTTCATAGCTATGTTATTTATAAACTATCTTGGTGCTAGTGGATTTATAAATGGAAAGTCACAAAAAGATATATCAGATATGTATAAAACACTTATAACTCCTGCAGGATATGCCTTTAGTATTTGGGGGATTATTTACTTAGCTTTGGCTATTTCGCTTTTAATCCTATTTTTTAAATACAGAGATAGAAATATTCAAGATATTATATCTAGAGTATCTAAACTATTTTGGATATCTGCTATACTGAATATGCTATGGATTATATCTTATTCTCTTAATATGATAGTTTTGAGCTTTATTCTAATTATTTTATTAACTATTTCTATAATATATATAAATATAATTCTCTTAGATATAGAATTAAATACTTATGAGTATATTATACCTTTCTGTTTTGGCCTATATGGAGGATGGCTATCAGTAGCAAGCATTGCTAATCTGTTCAATCTTTTATCGAGATTAAATTTAATAAGTACTTATAATAAGGAGTTGACTGCGACTATTTTTGCTTTGATATTAGGTTCTCTCATAATATCTTTAATAGGTTTAAAGCTTAGAAATATCATGTATTATTTCGCATCGGGTTGGGGAATAGTTGCAATATATAATAATATGAATTCTAATTCTGCAAGCTTAGAAATAAGTCGTTTTTTTATAGGATTAACTCTGTTATTAGGAATTTTAAAGTTTTTTGAAGCAGGATGGAGTTTCTTAAGAAATAATAAGAGAATTATACCCAAAAATGAATATTGATATGGAGGTTTTATAATGGATTTATTTATTGATTTAAAGAAAAAAATTGAAGGGAAGAATTTAAAAATAGTCTTTCCAGAAAGTGAAGATATTAGAATATTGAAAGCCGTTAGTAGGCTCAATAAAGAAAAATTACTAATACCTATACTTCTTGGAAAATCTAAAGAAGTTGAAAAGCTTGCTAAAAAAGATGGTATAGATATAGAAGGTATTGAGATAATCGATCCTGAAAATTCATCATTATTTGAAGATATGGTTAAGGCTTTCGTTGAAAGAAGAAAGGGTAAAAATACTGAAGAAGATGGACGTAGAATGCTTAAAGATGCAAATTACTTTGGAACTATGTTAGTCTATATGGATAAAGCAGATGGAATGGTGAGTGGTGCTGTTCATTCAACTGGTGATACAGTAAGACCTGCTTTACAGATAGTGAAAACTAAACCCAATATTTCTCGTACTAGTGGAGCTTTTATAATGATAAAAGATGATAAAAAATATCTCTTTGCCGATTGTGCAATCAATGTTAGTTTAACAGAAGAGCAATTAGCTGAGATAGCCGTTGAGAGCGCAAATACTGCTGAGTTATTTGGAATTGATCCCAAAATAGCTATGCTATCTTTTTCAACATTCGGTTCAGCAAAAGCTGAAGAAGCTACGAAGGTAGAAAATGCTACTAAATTAGCAAAAGAGATGAGTCCAAATCTGAATATAGATGGAGAGATGCAATTCGATGCTGCAATAGTCCCAGAGGTTGGAAGACAAAAAGCTCCTGATTCAAAAATTGCAGGAAATGCAAATGTCTTCATATTCCCTAGTTTAGAAGCTGGTAATATCGGATATAAGATAGCACAAAGATTAGGTGAATTTGAAGCGATAGGACCTATTCTTCAAGGTCTTAATAAGCCTATATCAGATCTATCTCGTGGATGTAATGAAGAGGATGTCTATAAATTATCATTAATAACGGCTGCTCAGAGCTTAATATAAAAAAACTGCTATAAAGTGATTCTTCACTTTACAGCAGTTTTTTCATTCTCTTCTCTTTCCTTTTAAAAGTCCCTTTAATTCAATTTCATTCAAATATCTATATTTCCCTATTGGAAGTTCTCCTAATTTTATATTAGAAATTCTAATTCTTTTAAGTGTTTCTACATTATAACCCAAAGCTTCACACATTCTACGAATTTGTCTATTAAGACCTTGAGATATTATAATTTTAAACTTCCTATTAGTCAATTTTTCAATTCTGCATTTATTAGTCCTTACTTTCTCATCCCTAACAGGATTATATATTTCAACACCTTGAGCCATTTGTTTTAAAAACTTTTCATTGATTTTTCTATCTACAGTTACTATATATTCCTTTTCTTTCTTATACTCCTGACGTAATATCTTATTTACTATATCTCCATCATTAGTCAGAAATATAAGTCCTTCTGAATCTTTATCTAATCTGCCTATAGGATAGATTCTCTCTCTATGATTAATATAATCGACTATATTATCCTTCTCTTTTTTTTCAGTAGTACAGACTATGCCAACGGGCTTATTAAATGCTAGATATATCTTATTTTTATTTTCATATATGGCTTTGCCATCTACTTCTACTAAATCTCCATCTTCTACTCTCTGACCTAGTTCAGCAGTTTTTCCATTTATCTTCACTCTTCTAGATTCAATTAATCTATCCGCTTCTCTTCTAGAACAATATCCTGATGATGCAATATATTTATTTAATCTCATTATACCACCCTTATCTAATTCATAATGAACTTCGCTATTATCATATCATCTTTTCTACTTAAATATCCATATATCATCATCTTTTTCCAATATTATTTCTATCTCACTATGACTTCTTTTCTTTCTCTATGATCTCTTAATAATCTATCCCTTATCATCTCAAAAAATTGACCTTCATTTTTCTTTGCGTTTTCAGGGCAAAACTTTATACATGCCGAACAGTGTATGCATTTATCGTAATCCGTCTTCTTAGGATTTAAATGCTGTATTGCATCTACTGGACAATTTCTTATACATGTCCCACAAAATGTGCATTTATCACTAGCTACAGGTCCCCATACTTCATCTCTTTTTATTCTCTCTCTATAAGGTCTATTGCCTGGTATCTCTTCTGTGAATAATTCCTCACGTTTATCTGATTTTTCTATTCTTTCAATAATCTCTTTACCAAATTTTTCTGCTATCTCTAAATCGGCTTTATCCGGTCTTTTCGTTGCAATTTCCTTCGAATAAGAATGCTCTCCTATAAATACTCCATATCCTACCTTGATAAAATTATTTTCCTCAAAAATATCGACTAATTCTATAAGTGCATCTTCAAATGCTCTATTCCCATAGACAACAATCGGCAAAAAATAAGCTCCATCCGATTTTAGCTTTTTGAATCCTTCTAATAATATTTCTGGAACTCTTCCTGCATATACTGGTACCCCAACGATTAACAATTCATCTTTATCGAAAAACTTCTTTCTTATATCTCTATCTACTTCTTGTGTCAAATCGTAAACCTTTGGTTTTAGTCCTGTCCCCTTTGCTATTGCTTTTACTACTTTTTTCGTAGTTCTAGTTGGACTAAAAAACATGGTGCTAAGTCTTAAGCCCTCCATAATTCTCACCTCTTTTTTAATCTCTTAAAATCATATAAATAATTCTAAGAAAACCCGTATATTAAGTTTATACCCTAAAAATTTATTAGAATTCATTCGAAATTTAATTATCTTAATTTATTTCTACATAGTTAATTTTAGTTTATAATTAAATGAGAGGTGGTTATATGAAAAATTTTGATTTGCGAAAAAATATAGCTGATAAATACTCTTCGATTGCAAAATCTGAGAGTAAAACTACTGGAAGCTCTGTTGAAGATATTTCTAAATCTCTAGGTTATAGTGAAAGCGAAATTAAAAATATTCCTAAAGATGCAAATCTCGGATTAGGGTGTGGCAATCCTCAGACTATGGCTAATATAAAAGAGGGAGAAGTATTAGTTGACTTAGGTTCTGGAGCTGGATTTGATGCATTTATTGCTGCAGAAAAAGTAGGAAAAAATGGATTAGTAATAGGTGTAGATATGACTTTAGAAATGATTGAAAACGCAAGAAGAAATGCTATCGAAAATAATTATAATAATGTGGAATTTAGATTAGGGGAGATAGAATATCTGCCTATTGCAGATAATACTGCCGATATAGTTATTTCAAACTGTGTTATAAACTTATCTACTGATAAAAAAAAGGTCTATAAGGAGATGTATAGAGTCTTAAAAGATGGTGGTAGAATATCCCTATCTGATACTATTTCAATTAAAGATCTTCCTGATAAGATAAAAGACGATCCTAATATGCATTCTTGCTGAGTCTCTGGTGCATCGTCTGTGGAACAGATTGAGAGATTCTTAAAAAATATTGGATTTAAGAATATAAATATAGATACAAAGCCATTAAGTGAAGAATATGCTAAAAAATGGGGAATAAGTGAAATAGATGTAAAAAAATTCTTAGTATCTGGATATATAAGAGCAGAAAAATAAGGGGATAAACCCCCTTATTTTTTATATCCTTCTATTAATTATTCCCTATTTTTTCAAGTATATTATTTGCAACTTGGAGTCCATTTGCTGATGCTTGTTGTAATCCTCTAGTTATGCCAGCACCATCTCCTATTGCATATAAATTCTTTATATTAGTCTCAAAAGTTTTATCTACACAGATTCTATTAGAATAAAATTTAACTTCAACTCCATATAATAGTGTTTCATCACTTGCCATTCCTGGAACTACATTATCTAATGCTTCTATCATTTCAGCTAAGTCCTTCATTATCCTATATGGAAGAACTAATGATAAATCCCCTGGAACAGCATCTAAAAGTGTAGGAACTATATTATTTCTAGTCAATCTATGCTCTGTACTTCTTCTTCCTCTTTTAAAATCTCCATATCTTTGAACTATTATCTTATTTCCAGCAAGCATATTTCCAAGTTTCGCTATATGCTTTCCATATTCTATCGGTGTTTTAAAAGGTTCTGTAAAGTTTAATGATACTAATAGAGCAAAATTAGTATTTTTAGTTTTTAAATCGGAAGATTTATAAGCATGTCCATTTACTACAGCTAAATTATCATCATAATATTCTGTCGCAACTTCTCCTGATGGATTTGAACAAAATACTCTTACTTTATCATCAAATGTTGGAGTATAGTAGACTAGTTTTCCTTCATACATGGTCTCATTGATTTCTTTCATTATTTCGTCTCTAACTTCGACTCTAACTCCTACATCTACTGTTCCTACTTTAGTATCAATACCATGCTCTTTACAAATAGATGTCAACCATTCTGATCCTTCTCTTCCTATAGCAATTACTACATCATCTGCATATAGTTTTTCTTCATATCCTTTTTTACTCTTACCAATATCTACTCCTATAGCTTTTCCATCTTCAACAATTATATTTTGAACCATTGTATTAAAAAGTATTTCAACACCTTCATCTAAAAGATGTTTTTGTATCTTCCCATATATTCTATATCCTTCTTCTGTACCTAAATGTCTAACTGGACATTCTAGTAATTTTAAATTCGATTCTATAGCTTTCCTCTTTATCTTCTCTATTCTTTCGACTTCTTCTATTCCATGTACTTTAGTATCTGCTCCAAATTTTAAATATATATTATCTGATTCTTTTATCATTTCTTCAGCTTTTGGATAGCCAAGGATTTCGGGAAGTATACCACCTACATCAGGTGATAATGATAATTTCCCATCGGAATAAGCTCCTGCCCCTGCAAATCCAGTTGTTATAGAGCAAGGTTTGCAACCCACACATCTTTTTAGTTCTCTTTTAGGACAAATTCTCTTTTCAATGCTTCTGCCTTTTTCTATCATTAAAATCTTCAAATTTTTATCCTTCTCTTTAAGTCTGTAAGCTGTGAATATTCCAGATGGTCCAGCTCCAATGATTATTACATCATATTTATTCATTTATCATTATCCCCCTAAATATATAATATATATTTTATTATGCAAACAATTAAATAATTTAAGCCAAAAATGTCCGTGTTACAGATTAAATATAACAAAATATAATCTTTAGGTCAAGGATATAAAGTCTTTTTATATTTAAATAATCGATATATTTAAATAATCAAATTATTATTTTTTATATAATTAAAATTGATTATATTACTTATCTATTGTATACTTTATATTGAGTAAATAATGTAATAAGTCAAATTTGAAAGGGTGAGCTCATTGAATAATAGGATAATACTTTTCCCATCAGAAATTGCATCAAATACTATAGATTCCGGAGTAAGAAAAGGTAATTATCGTTTTTATAAATTGATACCACTTGGATTATTAGCCGGTATTTTCATTTCTATTGGTGCACTTGCAAGTACAGTTATAAAGACTATATTTCCTCCATCAGAAGCTCATATGGCTTCACTTTTTGGCGCATTATTCTTTACAATAGGTATAGTCTTAGTTGTAATAGCTGGCGGGGAGCTCTTTACTGGAAATATGTTGATGTTTATGGCAGTTTTGGATGGAAAGCTTATATTGAAAAAACTTTTGCGAAATTGGATTGTAATTTATATATTGAATTTCTTAGGTGGACTATTAGTTGTATTTATTTCACTAAAATCTGGTGTCTTTACAAATGAGTTATTAGATGTCTTAAGCGATATCAGCCAAAGTAAAATTGATCTTACTTTTTCATCTGCTATTTATAGAGGAATAGGATGTAATATTCTAGTCTGCCTAAGTGTTTGGATATGTACTTCTGCAAATGATACTACAGGAAAAGTTGTTGCTTCTAGTTTCCCAGTAACAGTATTCATACTCTTAGGCTATGAACACTGTATAGCAAATATGTTCTTTTTCTCTGCAGCAAGAGCTGCTGGATCAGATATATCTCTTTTAGAAGCTTTTACTAAAAATATATTTCCTGTAACTATAGGAAATATATTAGGTGGTGTTTTAGTCGCATTACTCTATTACTTTTCATATGTATATAGAGAAGAAAGGTAGAGATAAATATCTCTACCTTTTTTTAGCTTTATATCTTTTATTCTTATCTAGAATTTCTTTTCTTATTCTAAGATTATTAGGTGTGATTTCAACTAATTCATCGTCTTCTATGAATTCTAACGCTTCTTCTAGACTTAATTTCTTTGGAGGACTTAATTTCATCGAATCATCTGCTCCAGAGGATCTAGTATTTGTAAGCTGTTTCTTCTTGCACACATTTACATCTATATCTCCAAGCTTTGCATTCTGTCCTACTACCATGCCTGAATAGACCTTTTCGCCAGCTCCTATGAAGAGTATACCTCTCTCTTGTGCTGAGTGAAGACCGTAGGTTATAGCTTCTCCAGTTTCAAAAGATACTAGTGAACCATAAGATCTAGTGCTTATTTCTCCCTTATAAGGCTCATATCCATCAAATATCGTGTTCATTATGCCATTACCCTTAGTATCCGTCATGAACTCTGATCTATAGCCTATAAGACCTCTAGCTGGTATTTTAATCTCTAATCTAGTATATCCTCCATTAGAAGGGTTCATGGTTATTAACTCGCCTTTTCTCTTTCCTAATTTCTCAATAACTGCTCCTACGAATTCTTCTGGTACATCAATGGTTACAATTTCCATAGGTTCATTCTTCTTTCCATCTATTTCTTTTATCAAAACTTCTGGTTTTGATACTTGAAATTCATATCCTTCTCTTCTCATATTTTCTATTAGAATAGATAGATGAAGCTCTCCTCTTCCTAATACTTTAAATGAATCCGTTTTATCTGTTAATTCCACTTTTAACCCAACATCTGTTTGTAATTCTTTCATAAGTCTATCTCTTAACTGCCTAGATGTTACGTATTTACCATCCTGACCTGCAAATGGACTGTCATTAACTGAGAAATTCATTGCCATTGTAGGCTCTGATATCTTTACAAATGGAAGAGGTTCTGGTTTTTCTAAATCACATATGGTATCTCCTATATTTATTCCTTCAACTCCCGAAACGGCTATTATATTTCCTACACTCGATTCATCTGTCTCTACTCTCTTAAGGCCGTCAAACTCATATATCTTAGTAATTCTAACCTTCTTTTTTATTTCTGGATTTTCATAATTAACTATTATGGCTTCTTGATTTAATTTTATCTTTCCACTATCGACTTTTCCTATACCAATTCTTCCTATATAGTCATTATAATCTATTGTTGATATCAATAATTGTAGATTATCATCTATCTCTCCCTTTGGAGCAGGAATGAACTCTACTATGGTTTCGAAAAGTGCTTCCATATTTTCATCTTGTTTTTCAATATCTAATGATGCTGTCCCACTCTTTGCAGATGCAAATACGAAAGGGCAGTCTAATTGATTTTCATTAGCTCCTAATTCAATAAATAGATCTATAACTTTATCTATAGTAGCTTCTGCTTGTGCCTCTGGTCTATCTATTTTATTTACACATACTATGACTGGCAGTTCTAATTCTAATGCTTTTTTTAAGACGAATTTAGTCTGTGGCATAGGTCCTTCAAAGGCATCTACTACTAATACTACACCATTTACCATTTTTAAAACACGTTCTACTTCTCCACCGAAATCTGCATGTCCCGGTGTATCTATTATATTGATCTTATAATCTTTATAAGTAACAGCCGTATTCTTAGAAAGAATAGTTATTCCTCTTTCCTTTTCAATCTCGTTTGAATCCATTACTCTGTCTTCTACTTGTTCGTTTTCTCTAAAAGTACCACTTTGTTGAAGAAGTGCATCTACTAATGTTGTCTTGCCATGATCAACATGGGCTATTATTGCTATATTTCTAATATTATTTATATTCACTTATATTCCCACTTTCTAGAACTTATTTCCTATCTAACTTTATAATTTTATCATATCTTGTTGAGTTCTACAAAGTTTTTATTTAAAAAATGCAATTTTTATTCGTATAATCGACTGCTCAATTGATATAGTCAAAAATATCTGATAGAATGGTTTAAGAAATAAAATCGGAATGGAGGGTTTTTTTGAAAAAAGATTTTGTCCTTACAAAAGAAGATTATATTGATTTTAATCTCTATTTTTATAATAATTCACCACAATTAATAAGAAAGCGTAATATTCAAAGATTTATTTTTCCTGTAGTTTATCTTTTGATTCCAGTTTTCTTAAATAATTTTAATAAGGTTCCTTATAAGCAGACTCTTCCTATATTTATAATAGCGGCTATTGCCTGGTTAATCATATATCCAAAGCTTTCAATATATGGTGTTGAGAAAAATGTAAAGAGAATTGTTGAAAAAAGTGAAAAGGGAGAAAATAGTTTAACTGGGGACTATACTATTGAAACTAAGGAAGATGGACTTTTAATATCTAAGGAAAATGGAAATGTGGATATAAAATGGAATCAAATCATAGATTTAAAAGAAGATGATAAAAGAATTTATATATTTATGAGTCCTATGGTTGCATATATTGTAAAAAAAGAGGCTTTCAGTCCTGATGAAGAGGAAGTCTTTAAACAATTGATTAAATCTAATTCGGATAATATAAAATAAAAAATATAAAAAGACATATAGGTAATCAAATTCCTATATGTCTTTTATTATTCTGCTTTTTTAAGCATTTTTGATATTTCCCCAGCTATAATAGGTAGGATCGATAATCCGACTGCTATTAAAGCTTGATTTAAACTCAATCCTACTGTATGAAAAATATTTTGTAATGTTGGTATATAAACTACTGCGGCTAATAATCCTATTGCTAGTATTACGGAAATATTCAATAATCTATTTGATAGTATTTTCATTTTGTGTATCGGTACTATTTCAGATCTTGCAGAATAAGCTCTTAGCATCTCTCCAAATATTAATGTCACAAAACAGAAGGTCTTAGGTAAAAGATTTGCATCCTGTCCTGATATTATGAATATATCTGCAATTCTATAAGATATTAATGCTGCTAAAGCAAGTCCTATTGATTGAAACGCTATAGCTATTTTCATATGTCTGTCTACTAGTGGTTCATCAGGATGTCTTGGATTTTTATTCATAACTTCTTCGTTCTGTGGTTCTAATCCTAATGCAAATGCTGGTAATGAATCCGTTATCAGATTTATCCAAAGCAATTGAATTGCAAGTAACGGTGTTCCCCAACCGAAAAGCATAGATATAAATATCAATAATATCTCTCCTATATTGCACGAGAGTAAAAATCCTACAAATTTTCTTATATTGCTATATATTATTCTTCCTTCTTCTACTGCATCTACAATACTCGCAAAATTATCATCTGTTAATATCATATTAGCGGCTTCTTTGGAAACATCTGTGCCTGTAATTCCCATAGCTACACCAATATCTGCTCTTTTTAATGATGGAGCATCGTTTACACCATCGCCTGTCATAGCAACTATCTCATTATTCGACTTTATACTATCTACTATTCTCACCTTATGTTCTGGCGATACTCTTGCAAAGACATTAGTCTTTTTTACTATTTCTTTAAATTCTTCATCAGTATATTCATCTATTTTATGACCTTCTATAGCTAATGAATTCCCATCTAATAGTCCTATCTGCCTACCTATAGCAGAAGCTGTTGTTATATGATCTCCTGTTATCATAACTACTCTTATACCTGCTGATTTGCATAATTTGATTGCTTCTTTTGCTTCTTCTCTAGGTGGATCTATCATTCCAGTTAACCCAAGAAAAGTCAATTGATTTTCTTCTTCTTCTATATTTGAATTTTCTTCTATCTCTTTATATGCAAAAGCTAATACTCTAAGTGCGGATTCTGCATATTCACTATTTTTCTTGGTAATTCTATTCCTTATTTCTTCTGTCAGTTCTATTATTTCTCCATTTAATAAAATCTTTTTCGATCTTGAAAGCACAATATCTGGCGCTCCTTTTGTGAGCATTATATATCTTCCATTAATATTATGCATTGTAGACATCAGTTTTCTATCTGAATCGAATGGAAACTCTTTTATTCTTGGATATAGTCTATTTAGATCTGATTTAAATTTCTGTGCTTTAGCTGCTGCAACTATTAATGCCCCTTCTGTGGGATCTCCTATTACTTCTTCTTCCGATATTTCTGCATCATTACATAGCACCATAGCGTTTAATAGCATATCTATATCTTTTAGACTCCCTTTTCCTCTTATCTCTCCTTCAAAACTATATCCAGTTCCTGTTATATCCCATTCATTTTCACCATCATATATTTCAAGGACTGTCATTTTATTCTGAGTCAATGTTCCTGTTTTATCTGTACATATTACTGTAGTACTTCCTAATGTTTCGACTGCTGCTAATCTCTTTATTATGGCATTTCTCTTCACCATTCTCTGCATACCCATTGCTAATACTACTGTCACAACAGCAGGAAGTCCTTCTGGTATCGCAGCAACAGCTAAACTTATCGCTATTAAAAATATTTCTAATAGATTTTGTCCTCTTATTAGACCTAATCCAAATATTATAATACATACTATTATACAAATAATTCCTAATAATTTACCAAATTCAGCTAATTTTCTTTGTAACGGAGTTTGGCTATCTTTCGACTCATTTAACATTCCAGCAATCTTACCTATTTCTGTATCCATACCTGTAGATACTACTACACCTTTAGCTCTTCCATAAGTTACTATGGTGCTCATATAAGCGAGATTTATTCTATCTGCAATAGGTGCATTCTCTTTTATCCTTGCTAATGCATCTTTATCTACTGCTACAGATTCTCCCGTTAATGCCGATTCATCAATTTTTAGATTATTAGATTCAATTAATCTTAAATCGGCTGGAATATAGTCTCCAGATTCTATAATGACTATATCTCCTAATACAAGATTTATTGATTCTATTTCTTTAAGCTCTCCATCTCTTATTACTTTTGCTTTTGGTGAAGCCATTTCTTGCAATGCTTTTAATGCATTGCTAGCTCTATTTTCTTGAACAACTCCTAATATCGCATTTATTATTACGATTAAAAGTATTACTATACCATCTGATAGTTCTCCTACTGCTATCGAGATTATACTAGCAATTATAAGTATTATTACTAAGAAATCTTTAAATTGATCTAGTATCATCTGAAAAATGGTTCTGCTCTTTTTTTCTTCGAGTCTATTCTCTCCATATTTCTCTCTTCTATTAGAGACTTCTGATTCTGAAATTCCCTTTTCGAAATCAGTTTTTAATTCATTGGCTATATTGTCTAATGAGTCTATATGAATTTTATCTTTATCCAAATAATCCCTCCTCATAATTTATTTTATACCCAAAAACTATAATTTCAATATTTTTTATAAAAGAAAAAGGACATTGTAAAATGATTACTCATTTTACAACGTCCTAATTTTGATTAGCGATTCATCCCTGTTACTCTACCTAGTTCTGTAATCTTAATCCATTTTTCACTATTATCTTTTTCTCTAATATATTCATGAGTTAATGCAGCTTCATATATATCTGTATAAGCCCAATGTGCTTTTAATACATCCGGGAATCTGCCTTTTGCTTCTAGATTCTTCTCTATGAATGCTCTGTCTCCAACTCTATTAAATGCTCTATTAGTCATAGTAACTGCTTCTGCTCTCGTTATAGCTTTTTCTGGCTTAAATGTCATATCATCATAACCTACTATTATGCCATCTTCTGCTATTCCTTTTATATTAGCTTCTGCCCAATGACCTTTAATATCTGTGAACTTGCTTGCATTTGCAGATCTTAGATTTTTCATATTAGCTATGATTGTCGCATATTCTGCTCTTGTTATCTTGTTTTCTGGATAGAATTTACCGTCTGGCATACCATGTAATATGCCTTTTTTCGTTAAATAATCTATCGCTCCACTTGCCCAATGGTCTGCTTTTACATCAGCATATTTTGTGTCAAGTGTTCTAAAGAAGACTTTATCTTCTAAGAGTCTTGCAAAAATCATAGCAACTTCTGCTCTTGTCATATTATTCTCTGGCAAAAACTCTCCATTTGGATACCCAATAACATATAGTTTGTGGATCTCTTTTTCTAATTCTGGTGGTGTAGGTGGATCTGTTGGCTTAATCGGTGGTGTAGTTGTTCCACTTCCAGCTCTTCTATATAGAGCTGTTATAATTAAACCTTCTTCTAGTTTTTCATTATCTTTCTTATCCCAGCCTATATGCCTATAGCCTTTATTCGGTCTTACTTTTGGCTTTTGAAGATCTCCTACTATAAGATTGGCATCTGGATTTACTGCATATGCTATCTCATCCACTAATTGATTAGTATCATCTACTAATTTACCATTCTTTCCTTTATTGAATTTGATTACAAGATAATTCTCTGGTATTTCTGGTTGATTGTTTTCATCTGAAGGATCAAACGGTCCAATTATATCGTCTTCTGATAAATCATCTTTAACGTATTGTGCTGTGAAAGTAATATCTTCTGTTATTTCATCTGTTGCATTAATTTCTGGACTCCAAGCTGAATCTGCTATTAAATATCCATCATTTGCTATTATTCCAGGTTCTCCTAAGTCACCAAATGTAATACCTTTACCTGGTAATATATAGAATGCAACTCTATCAACAATACTATCTGAATCATTTGGATCTTCTAATTTACCATTTTCTCCTTTATCAAATATAACTGTTATAGCTCCATTTGGTTTAGCTAATGCATTTTCAGTATCATCCGGATTAAATGGCCCAATTATAGGATCTTGTTCATCTTCCTTTTCTTCTACTAGGTCTTCTCCATTTATATTATCCTGGCTTCCATCCGGATAATT
Source organism: Andreesenia angusta (assembly GCA_030537835.1). GTDB lineage: Bacteria > Bacillota > Clostridia > Tissierellales > Gottschalkiaceae > Andreesenia > Andreesenia angusta_A. The sequence goes on from JAUNVB010000020.1 coordinate 34,451, forward strand.
TATTGTTGTATCTCCATTATCGCTAACATTAATATCTGTTCCTTCTGGTAAATCTGGATTCTTTTCTGATATTGCATCTTTTACTTTATCTTTTTCTTCTTCTGTTAAGTTATTAGTATCATCCACAGGTATCTTATCATCTGGTGCTTGTGGATTATACTTATCTGCATCAGAAGTTGCTGGAGATTTTTTCTCTACTAAATCTTCTCCATTTATATTATCCTGACTTCCATCCGGATAATTTATTGTTGTATCTCCATTATCGCTAACATTAATATCTGTTCCTTCTGGTAAATCTGGATTCTTTTCTGATATTGCATCTTTTACTTTATCTTTTTCTTCTTCTGTTAAGTTTTCTATATCATTTACTTTTGTCTTTTCTGGAACAACTGGAGTGATCT
>JAUNVB010000044.1 GCA_030537835.1 Andreesenia angusta
CATTAAATCGTATGACCTTATGGATTCCTAATGTCCAAATTATAAGTGATTTCCACTTACCGCCTATGACCTCTAAAGTTATTTCTATTTCACATCTATAATTCTTACAGCTCACTTTATTAGTTCTATATTCAGGCAAATAATCACCCCTTTTTAATTAAACGATAATTATATTATAGCAAGAATTAGAATAAGAGTATATCTATTATTCGGCTATAAATTCCTTATATTTCTTTCTAGCAATATAGATAGAAGGAAGTATTACTATAATCTGTAACAATGCTGCAATTATTGTAATATCAGCACTTACACTTTTAGGTAACATATATAGTACAGAAAAAGAGCCTAATATATTGAATACTGCGTGAAGAAAGATAGTCGAAAATATATTTTTAGTAATATAATAAGTAGTTCCAAGAATTATACCTAGAGCAAATGCATATATAATCTGAGATAAGGTCATTATAACTAGATTATGATTTGCTAAAAGATTTCCAATATGAACTATACCAAAGATTATGGAAGATACTATTATGGCCGACCAGACCGTTTTCTTACTATTTTTAAATCCTTCAATTAAAGTATTTTGAATAACAGCTCTAAATAAAAGCTCTTCAAAACTAGCAGTACATATACAAGATATTATAAATAAAAGAAAATCTTGTGCAGAAGGAGTTCTTTCCTTTATAAGACCCATATAAGAAAATCCAAAAAGAAGAACACCAGCAAAGAGCACATACCATCCATTCGTAAAAACACTTTTTATTTTTAGTTTATCTTCGCATACTTTCTTGTAAAACCCTGTAAAGACTAAAAATATCATTACTACTATAAGAGGTAGTATATAGACCATAGATGCAGATAATTTATATAGCGTTATTTTACCTACTAAATCAGTATTTATCCCTAAACTATACATACCTATAAAAGCAAATAATAAAGCTAGAATAATAGATATATTTGCATTCTTAATACTCATTTTCTTCATTTCATTCACCCTTTCGTTTTATAATAATTATATTTTAATAGCAAATCTATAATTAGACAATTAAAATCAAATAAAATAAATATAAAATTTTTATTATGCTATACTATTTTAAAAAGAGGTGTATTTCATGAAAAAATATTTAGGACCAAAGTCATGTTCTAATAGAGAAGAATTTGAATCGGCAATAGAGCTTATAAATAATGTTTTCAGAATATCGAATGGATTTAAGCCTACAATGCATATAGAATTCCCGTATTTACTATCTGAAAATAATAAAGAAAATATAATAATAATGAAATCTGGTAATGAAGTTATTTCAATTGCATCGTATTTAAAAAGAGATATTATTATTGAAGATTCTAATATTAAAGTAGCATCTATAGGAGCCGTTTGTACCGATGAAAAATATAGGAAAAATGGTCTATCATCTCAAGTATTAGATAAAGTTGAAGAGAAAATGAGAAATGATGGTGTGGAATTAGCCCTAGTGTCAGGAACTAGAACTCTTTATTCTAGAAGAAATTTTGTAAAGATTAAGAGCATGAAGAGATATGAATTTAAAGGTAAAGAGATAAATTTCAATAGATATGAAATTTCAGATTATATTGATAGCGATATTTTATATATAGCTAAAATATATAATAGTTATAATTGTAGATTTAGAAGAAGTATTTCGGAGTTTAAAACTATTATAAATTCTAGACCATTTAATTGGGGGAAATTAGAATATAAGACTAAAGTCATCAGAAAAGAAGGGAGAATAGTGGCTTATATTATCTTACAGATAATAGATAAAAAGCTTGGAGTAGTAGTTGAAGCATTCGGAAAGATAGATGCTATTGATATTTCTATTTCAAAACTTACTAAAGAATTAAATTTAGATAAAACCATATACGATATAAATATCGATGATAAATTGAATGAATTAGAAAGAGAATATGAATTAGGAATATATAATAGAGGAAGTTTTAAGATAATTAATTATGAGAAACTTATGAATTCACTCAGAAATTATTTCAGACAATATTATGAGTATGCTGATGATATTGAATTCATTGAAATAGAACAGAATATAGAAAAATCTAAAGCTATTTATAGAATAAAAATATATGATGAGACATTGGATATTGTGGGTATTGGAAATATAACTGAATTAATATTTGGAAAGCATTATGATCTAGATATTTCTGAAAATACTAGAATATATTCTTTTATAAAAAAATCACTGCCTATTCCCCTCCCTTATATGGAAAATTTAAATTATCAATAGATATAAATGAATTCTATTTATATAGAAATCCTTATAGATAATATCGATTAATAAAAATTGTTATAATACTATTTTAATGAGAACTTATTATATAATGAATATAGAATATTGAACAGGGGTGAGGTAATGAATAGAAAGAAAAGAGCATTAGCTTTATTGACTGCAATTGGATTATTGTCAGTTACTTTAGTAGGGTGTTCAAATGATGATGAGAAAAATTCAGGAAAAACAGATAAGAAGAGTGATAAAGAGATAACTCTTATGATTCCAGAATGGGGCATTCCTTCTGAAGAGCTTTTAGAAGAATTTAAGGAAGAAACCGGAATAACTGTAGATGTTGAAGCTGTTGTCTGGGATGATATAAGAGATAAAGTCTCTATTGCAGCTGCAGGAGGAAAAGCACCTGCTGATGTTATTGAAGTGGATTGGTCTTGGGTTGGAGAGTTTGATTCAGCTGATTGGCTAGAGCCTATTGAAATTTCTGAAGAGGATATTGAGGCTATGCCATCGATACAGTCCTTTATGGTAGGAGATAAGGTATTAGCACTACCTTATGCAAATGATTATAGAATTGCCTATTATAATACTAAGCATTATGAGGAAGCGGGGATAGAAAATGCTCCTAAGACTTGGGATGAAGTTTATCAAAATGCTAAAGTATTAAAAGAAAAGAAAGTAGTAGATTATCCTTTCTCAATACCACTTAGTGCTGAAGAGTCATCAACAACAGCATTGATTTGGTTAACATTTGTTAGAGAGGGGAAAGTATTTAATGATGACAATACATTGAATAAAGAGGCGGTTTTAAGCACTTTAGAATATATGGATAAGATGAATAAAGAAGGATTATTAGATCCTTCTAATAGAACGTCATCAGGAATGGATTCATATAGAAAACTTACTTCGGGAGAGGCGAGTTTTATGGTTGGACCAACATCTTTTGTTGGGCGTGTAAATGATGAAGGAGAATCAGATGTAGTTGGAGAAGTTAATCCTATATTAGTACCAGGAAAAGATGATACTGCTAAGCAGACTTTTGCACTTCCGGAAGGTGTGGGAGTTTCAAAATACTCTGAAAATAAGAAAGAAGCTATGGAGTTTGTAAAATGGTATAATTCTGAAAAGATACAAGAGGCTCTTTATGATGAATTGAATGTTATACCAACGCGAACTTCTGTATTAGAAAAATTAATAGAAGATGAGAAGATCAAGAATACAGGTGCTATGCTTGAGGAATCAAAATTGATTAGATCACCATTTCCAAATGGTGTACCGAAATATTATTCTGAAATGAGCAAGGCTATTTTTGATGCAATAAATAAAATGGCAATTGATCAATCTAGTCCTGAAGAAGCATTCAATGAAATGGATTCTAAAGTAAAGGAACTAGCTAAATAATAGAAATACCTCCATTATATTGGAGGTATTTCTATTTAATATTAAATATTATTAAAAGGATTGATATTATAAATGAATAAAAAGAATAAACTGTCTTGGATATTATTAATTCCTACGATAATCATAATGGTTGGACTTGTATTCTATCCAATTATTGTGACATTTTCTTATAGTCTTAAGTATTTTAAATTGACTGAACCTGAAAATGAGAGATTTATTGGTTTAGAAAACTATTCGAATGTTTTAAAGGATCCTGAATTCATATACTCTCTCAAAAATACTTTGGTGATATTATTTACTGTTATAATTATTTCTGTAATAATGAGTCTTTTGATATCACTTATTTTGAATAGAGATACTAAGATAAGTGGATTTTTAACAGCTATAGCAATACTTCCTTGGGCCTTGCCACCAATAGTTAATGGGATAATATGGAAATGGATATTCTATCCTGGTTTTGGTTTAGCTAATAAGTTTCTTATTAAATTAGGACTTATATCTGAACCTATTCAGTGGACTGTGAACAGATGGACATTATTGATACTGATATCTCTAGTATTAGCTTGGAGAATAATTCCCTTTTGTTCAATTATATTTTTATCGGCACTTCAATCAGTGCCAAAAGAGATCTATGAATCTGCAAGCATTGATGGAGCAGGGAAAGTACATTCTTTTTTTAAGATAACTTTGCCATTGCTTTTACCTTCCTTCGCTATGGTACTAACTCATACTTCTATTGGTGCTATAAATGTCTTTGATGAGATAA
>JAUNVB010000021.1 GCA_030537835.1 Andreesenia angusta
TTTCCTCCTAATTTTCTTCATCACCAAATATATTTTTCGTTATTTCCTTCCCTGTCTTAGTTGATGCTATACCACCTAAAGCAGTTTCTCTTAATTCAAATGGTAATGATCTTCCTACTTCAAACATTGCATCTACAACTTCATCGAAAGGTACTACTGAACTTACTCCTGCTAATGCTAAATCTGCTGATAACATAGCATTAGTAGCACCAGAAGCATTTCTCTTTGCACATGGTGCTTCAACAAGTCCTGCAATAGGATCGCAAACTAATCCCATTATATTTTTAAACGCTATCGATGCAGCTTGAAACGATGTCTCAGGAGATCCTCCTGCCATCTCAACTATACCTGCTGCTGCCATAGCTGCTGCAGCTCCACATTCTGCTTGACAGCCACCTTCTGCCCCAGATACTGTAGCATTGGTCTGTACTATTATTCCAATGCCTGCTGCAACTAATAATCCATCAACTATTAAATCCTTATCTGCATCAAGAATTTCTGCCGCTGTAGTAATTACTGCTGGTACTATCCCGCATGAGCCTGCCGTTGGTGCTGCACATATTCTGCCCATTGATGCATTAACTTCTGAACAAGACAATGCTCTTGCCGCTGCTATTAATAGGTTAGGGCCACAGAAATTAACATTATCACCTTGAGCATATTCTTTTAGTCTTTTAGCATCTCCGCCTATTATGCCACCCATAGATTCAATTGCTCTATCAAGACCAGAGTTTGCAGAACTTCTCATAACTCCAAAACTCTCATATAGCCTTTCTCTTATATTATCTGGAGATTCACCTGTCAATTCTACTTCTCTTTCTAGTACAAGTTCAGAAATTTTCTTATTCTTTTCTTCTGCCAATTTCAATAACTCGTATCCATATCTAAACATTCGTTAACCCCTCCTAACTAAACAGCTCGTATTTTCTTTACTTCTTTTACTGTTTCAATTCTCATTAGTTTTTCAATAGCCTCATCTACAATTTCATCTTTCGTCTCTATTATAAAGGCAGATTCATCTTTCGTCTCTGTTCTTTCAGTCTCAAAAGTTTCTATTTCTGCACCCGAATATTGCACTATTTTTTCCACTTCTGATTCAATATCATCCTTATTATCAAAATAGACCATTATGACCGGTTTATTTCCCATAAAACTCACATTCGTTCCTTCTATATTCTTAATTACAATACTTCCTCCACCTATAGATGAACCTGTGACACTAAATTCTGTTCCGTCTATGCAGTGAAATTCCATTTTTACGGTATTAGGATGTTGATAATGACCTAAATTTGCTTCTTCAAATTCTATTTTTAAATCTTGTTCTTTAGCCATATCAAGTGCTTCTCTCAATCTCTCATCTCCTGGATCCATACCAAGTACACCTGCGACTAAAGCTCTATCAGTACCATGACCCCTATACGTTTTTGCAAACGATCCATGCAGATAGAACTTTACTTCATCAAAATCTTTTCCAACAATTTCTTTTCCAACTTTTCCCAGTCTTGCTGCCCCTGCTGTATGTGAACTTGAAGGACCAATCATTATTGGCCCTAAAACATCGAATATACCATATTGTTTATCTGCCATATCGATTTCCTCTCCTTATCATACTATTTGTTTAAATCTTATCATATGATTTTTCTATTTTCAATACGAGTTGAAATTATAACTCTCTAATTAATTATAATACAAAAACATCTCTCTAACTAGATAAATATTATTCTTTTGACTTTTTAAATCTTCTGTATTATAATTATTAAAAATTAATAATTGAATATTTAAAAGGGAGTAGTTACAAATATGGCATCAACATACCCGATATAATATCTGGTGTCATATACCTAGTACATAGGTTACGAGACTTTTGGTGTTTTTTCATATGCCGAAAGTCTTTTTTTATTGAAATAAAAGGAGGTTTAAAATTGAAACAATATTCTAAATCTATAGAGCAATTATTCGAAGAATATAATAGTGGTATTGATGGTCTATCAGAATCAAATTATTTAAGACAATTAGAAAAATATGGCGAAAATAGATTAAAAGAGAAGGAGAAAATATCTGTATTAAGAGTTTTTCTATCTCAATTTAAAGATTTTCTAGTAATCGTGCTTTTAATTGCAAATATAATATCTATATTAACAGATAATATAGAGTCTGCAATCGTAATAATCATAGTAATATTATTAAATGCAATTCTTGGCACTATACAATATATAAAAGCAGAGAAATCATTAGATAGCTTAAAGGCTCTTTCTTCTCCTTATTCTAAAGTTTTAAGAGATGGGGTTGAAAGAGAGATAATCTCTACTGATATTGTTCCTGGTGATATCGTCTTATTAGAAGCTGGTAATTTTGTTCCAGCTGATGGAAGAATTATAGAAAATTATTCTTTGCAAGTAAATGAATCTTCCTTAACTGGAGAATCAGAATCTGTCTATAAAACGAGTGAAATTTTAAAGGATGAAGAAATTCCTTTAGGTGATAGATTGAATACTGTGTTTTCAGGAAGTCTTGTGAATTCGGGAAGAGCTAAGATTATTATAACAGAAACTGGTATGAATACTGAAATTGGAAAGATTGCAAAGCTTCTAGAAGCAACTGAGTCTAAAGAAACTCCTCTGCAAAAAAGCTTAGATGATTTTAGTAAAAAACTATCAATAGGTATTTTTATACTATGTTTTGGAATACTAATGCTCAGTATATATAGAGGTGAAGAAGCTTTATCTGCAATGATGTTTGCTATTGCTCTTGCAGTAGCTGCTGTTCCAGAAGCTTTAAGTCCTATAGTAACTATCGTTCTAGCTATTGGTACACAGAGAATGGCTAAATCCAATGCAATAATAAAAGAATTAAAATCTGTTGAAGGACTAGGCTCAATATCTGTTATCTGTTCAGATAAAACAGGAACGCTTACACAAAATAGAATGACTGCTGTCAAATCATTCGTAGATTTTGAAATCAGATCTATTGAAGATATGGATTTAAAGAATCAAAATATAAGAGAATTACTAAAATCAGCTGTTCTATGTAATAATGCTACTATAGATGAAGGTAAGGAAATTGGAGATCCTACTGAAACAGCTTTAATAAATATGTCTAATAAGATGTCTGTTGATATACGTCAAATAAGATTAAAATACAAGAGGGTTAAAGAATTACCTTTCGATTCTGATAGAAAAATGATGTCTACAGTAAATATTGCTGATGATAAAGAGATAATGTATATTAAAGGTGCTCTAGATAGAATGATAGATAGATGCGATAATATTCTAACAGGATCCGGCTTAATAGATATGAATGACGATTTAAAAGATAGAATATTAGAAGCTAATAATACTTTTTCAAAAGAGGGTTTAAGAGTACTTGCTTTTGCGAGAAAAGATGAAATTTCTAAAGATGATCTCAGTATAGATGATGAATATAATTTAACTTTTTTAGGATTGATTGCAATTATAGATCCACCTAGAGAGGAAGTTATAGAAGCAGTGTCAGACTGTAAAATGGCTGGTATAAAACCTGTTATGATAACTGGTGACCATAAAATAACCGCATCTACTATAGCAAAACAAATTGGTATATTAGAAGATGATGATCTTGTTATCACTGGAGCGGATATCGAGAATATGGATGATTATGAACTCACAGAAAAAGTAGAAGATATTTCAGTCTATGCAAGAGTATCTCCAGAACATAAAATCAGAATAGTAAAAGCCTGGCAAAATAAGGGTAATATCGTAGCGATGACTGGTGATGGAGTAAATGATGCTCCTGCTCTAAAACAAGCAGATATTGGAATTGCTATGGGTATTACTGGTACAGATGTTTCTAAGGACTCGGCTTCTATGATTTTAATGGATGATAATTTCGTTACGATTATAAGGGCTATTTCATATGGTAGAAATATATTTAGAAATATATCAAATGCAATAGGATTTTTACTATCTGGAAATGCTGCAGCTATCTTAGTCGTGCTATTTGCATCTATATTTTCTCTTCCTGTACCTTTTGCACCTGTGCATCTATTGTTTATAAATCTATTAACAGATTCATTACCAGCTGTTGCTATAGGTATGGAGCCTGAAAGAAAGTATCTATTGAAGGAAATGCCTAGAGATGCTTCATCTTCTATACTAGATAAAAAATTCTTAAAGACCATATCTTTTCAAGGAATATTGTTGAGTGCAGCTGTGATATCAGCATTTTTATATGGTCTGAAAAACGGTAATCCTGATTTTGCAAGAACTATAGCTTTCTCTACTCATTGTGTTGCAAGGTTATTTCATGGATTTAACTGTAGAGGAGATAGATCCATCTTTAAACTAGGTGTATTTAAAAATAGAACTTCTTGGATATCTTTTATCGTAGGTAATATATTACTTCTATTCGTATTAAATATTGATCCATTTACATCTCTATTTGATATATCGAATATAACTGGATTTGATATAGGAGTAATTTATATTTTAGCATTTATTCCTACATTTATAATACAATTGTATAGATTAATATTTAAGGATGAAAAGTAGATTGATGAAAAACTTTTAGGTTTTTATTAAGATATTTCTTCTTTAGTTGAAATTTACGAATAATTATGAATTGTATATTAGATTTTTTAATCAATTTATGTTATTATTAACTAAGACATTATAAATTGTCGTGATTAATTTATGTAAAGATGTATATTTTACTTAGGAGGATAGTAGTATGAAATTAGAAGCTATATTAAGAGAACAAAGCGGAACTTCTGCTTCTAGAAGAGATAGAAGCGAAGGTTATATCCCGGCTAATCTATACGGAAAAGATATAGATAATAAGAGCATCAAGATAAAAAAGACTGATATCGATGCAGTTATAAGAAAGCTCGGTACGAATGCAATAGTTGAAATACAATTAGAAGGTGAAGAGCCTGAAAGAGCTATAATCAAAGATGCTCAAAGAGATATAATTCAATACGAATTAGTTCATGTTGATTTCCAAAAAATAGAAAAAGGACAGAAATTAAGACTTACTGTTCCTGTTAATATAATCGGAGACGATTATGAGATTGAAGGTGGAATAATAGAGCAACATATGGACGAAATTGAAATTGAATCTATACCAATGAATATACCTAAAGAAATTGATGTTGATGTTTCAAATTTAGATGTTGGTGATAGCATAACTGTTGCTGATCTAGAAACTGATGGATACGAATTCTTATCAAGTCCAGAAGAAACTATCGTTGCTGTTAGTGCGCATCAGTTTGAAGAAGAAATTGACGAAGATGAAGAAATTACTGAACCAGAATTAATTGGTGAAGAAAAAGAGGAAGATGAAGAAGAAGGATCAGAAGAATAATTATTCTGAATTCTATTTTCTATAATTTGCTCCTGCTTTTAAATAAGAGTAGGAGTATTCCATTTTTTTATGACTGTCTATTGATATATTAATATATCATTAAGATGGTCTTTTTTATTTTAAGAAGGTGTTGATTTTGAAAATAGGTATTGGTTTATCTGGTGGAGTTGATAGTGCAGTCTCCGCTTTTATATTAAAAAGAAAAGGATATTATGTAAAAGGGTATACTATGTTTTTATACGATGATCAATATGATGAAATAAATACAGCGAAAAATATAGCAAAAGATTTAGGAATTGAATATGAAGTAATAGATTTGAGAAGTGAATTTAAGACTGAGGTCATAGACAGATTTACTAGATACTATATAAATGGACTCACTCCAAATCCTTGTCTATTCTGTAATGAAATCTTTAAATACGATTTATTATTAAAATATGCTAAATCAAATGGTATGGATAAATTTGCAATGGGACATTATGCTAAAATACTCTATTCTAAAGATATTGAAGAATATAGAGTTTTAAGAGCTAATGATAGAAGAAAAGATCAAAGTTACAATCTATTTAAATTAAATCAAAGGGATTTATCTTTTCTAAATTTTCCAATAGGAGAATTTCAATCAAAAGCTGAACTAAGAAAATTTGCTCAATATCTCAATCTCTCTAATGCTGAAAAAAAGGATAGTCGAGGAATTTGTTTTCTCGGAAAAAATTCTTTAAAAACCTTCTTTTCTGAATATGCAAAATCACTAAATAGATCGGGTAATATCGTTGATAAAGAAGATAATTATCTTGGTAGACATAATGGTATTTATAACTATACTATAGGTCAAAAGAAGAGATTATACCTTGAAAAAAACTGTATTGAAAATCCGACTGTGATAAAAATTGATGCTAGAAACAATAAGATAATAATTGGAACTGAAGTAGATTTGAATTTTAAAAGAGTCTATTTCACTGATTCTAATCTAATATCGAATAAACAGAGCTTTCCATTTAAAGCTCATATTAAATTGAGTCAATGGTCATCAGAATATATTGGCTTAGTCAATAGTTCTTATGTCGAATTTGATGATTTCGTAAGAGCACCTGCTCCAGGTCAAGGAATTGTTTTTTATGATTACAATAATCCGGATATTCTATTAGGTGGTGGAATAATAAGATGTTCAGAATAGTATTATCCTGAACATCTTTATTTTATCCCTCTATTGAATCTAATAGATTCGCCATTTCAATTGCCGTTATTGCTGCTTCTGAACCTTTATTTCCTGCTTTCGTTCCTGCTCTTTCTATAGCTTGCTCTATAGTATCAGTAGTTAGAACTCCAAATATAATTGGTATATCCATATTTAATGACGTATTTGCAATGCCTTTTGTCACTTCAGATGATACATATTCAAAATGTGATGTAGCTCCTCTTATAACAGCTCCTAGACATACTATTGCATCATATTTCCCAGTAGAAGCAAATTTCTTTGCTGCTAACGGTATCTCAAATGCTCCAGGAACCCATCCTATATGAATCTCTTCTTCTTTAACTCCATGTCTTTTAAATGCATCTAATGCTCCATCTAATAATTTTGATCCTATAAACTCATTAAATCTTCCTACAACTATTGCATATTTTTTCCCTTTTGATATTAAATTTCCTTCATAAACTTTCATTTTCTTCCTCCTATATTATATTAAACATATGACCCATCTTATCTCTTTTTGTATTTAAATATTTTCTATTCTTTTCATTACAAGATATTTTCGTCGGTATTCTCTCTATAATTTCTAATCCATAACCCGATATTCCAGTTATCTTTTCCGGATTATTCGTTATAAGTCTTAATTTGCTCACGCCTAGAGAGTAAAGCATTTGTGCTCCTACTCCATAATCTCTTAAATCCTCATCGAATCCTAATGCAATATTTGCCTCAACTGTATCCATACCTCTATCTTGTAATTCATAAGCTTTAATCTTATTTATCATCCCTATGCCTCTTCCTTCTTGTCTTAAATAGAGAATCACCCCTCTTCCTTCTTTTTCAACTAATTGCATAGCTTCTCTTAATTGATCTCCGCAATCACATTTTAAAGAACCGAAAGCATCTCCAGTTAAACATTCAGAATGCACTCTAGTAAGTACTGGTTCATCAGTCGTAATATCTCCTTTAACTAGAGCGATATGATGTTCTTTATTTATCTTATTTACAAATCCAATCATTCTAAAGCTTCCATATTTAGTTGGCATTTCGGCCTCTGCTTCTTTAACTACTAACATATCTCTTTTTAATCTATACGATATTAAGTCTGCAATTGTTATCATCTTCAATCCATATTTTTTCTTATATTCCATTAAATCTGGTACTCTTGCCATAGTACCATCATCGTTCATGATTTCACAAATAACTCCTGCTGGTTTTAATCCAGCAAGTCTAGATAGATCTACAGCTGCTTCTGTATGGCCTGGTCTAATTAATACCCCACCATCCTTTGCTCTTAATGGAAATATATGACCTGGTCTTGTAAAGTCTTCAGGTTTAGTTCCATCTTCAACTAATTTATTTATTGTTACGGCTCTTTCTACAGCCGAAATGCCAGTAGTAGAGCTTATATGGTCTACAGATTCTGTAAATGCCGTTTCCTTTGGATCAGTACAATTATGAACCATTTGACATATATTCAATTCTTCTAAGCGCTTTCCTTCCATCGGCATACATATTAATCCTCTTCCATATTTTGCCATAAAATTAATGCTTTCAGTATCTGCAAACTCTGCTGCCATTAATAGGTCGCCTTCGTTTTCTCTATTTTCATCATCTACTACTATTATCATTTTGCCTTTTTTGATATCTTCTATAGCTTCCTCAATACTATTAAACATATTTTTCACCTCTTTATCATTATATGAATCCATTCTCTTTTAAAAATGCACTATCTATTCCTCTTTTTTCTTTTTTATCAGATAAGTCTATATTTATAAGCTTTTCAATATATTTTCCTATTAAATCACATTCTATATTTATTTCATCTCCTATATTTTTTCTCAATAGAGTAGTTTCCTCTCCTGTAAGTGGAATTATAGATACTGAGAAGTTTTTCTCATTTACTTTGGCAACTGTAAGACTCGTCCCATCAAGTGTAACTGAGCCCTTAAAAACTATATATCTCATAATTTCATCTGGTGCCTCAATTTCCAACCAATGAGCATTTCCGTCTTTTCTTATCAATATCAATTTTCCCTTGCCATCTATATGACCTGAAACTATATGACCACCGAATCTATCTCCTGATTTCATAGCTCTTTCTAAATTCACTTCAGAGCCTCTAACGATATCTTTTAAATTTGATCTATCCATGCTCTCAGGCATAATATCTACTGTAAAGCTATTTTTATTGAAGTCTGTAACAGTAAGACAGACTCCATTCGTAGCAATACTATCTCCTAATTTCAATCCATCTAATACTTTTTCTGCTCTTATTACTATAGATGCAAAATTAGAGCCTTTAATAATATTTTCAATTATCCCTATTTCTTCTATTAAACCTGTAAACATAATCGTCTACTCCTTTTTTTACTTTCTATTTTCTCTATAAGAATTATCTAAATATCCTTTAATTAAAATATCATCATCGAAATGCTCTATTTCAATTCCATTTAAAATAAAAGCTTCTTTTATATAATCTATACCTCTTCCTTCTACTGGAGTTAGAGAATCTCTTCCTCCTATTATCTTAGGTGAGATAAACGATTCTACTTTATCTACTATTCCTGATTCTAATGCTGAATAATTAAGACTTCCTCCACCTTCTAGAAGTATGCTATCAATCTTTCTCTCTCCTAATCTAATCATCAATTCATTAAGATTGACTCTACCGTCTTTAGAATCCGTTTTAATTATGATTATTCCTCTATCTAATAATTCCTTTTCAACCTTCTTATCTAATCTTTCTGTACTCGCTATAATAATATCTTTATCTGAATTGGAATTTAGAACTTTTGAATTTAAAGGTATTCTTCCAGTAGAATCTACAATTATCTTAATAGTGTCTGACGATGAGCTGTCTAATCTAGTATTAAGTCTAGGGTCATCCTTTATAATGGTATTTACACCTACCATTATTCCCATCAATGAATGCCTCAATTTATGAACATATTTTCTTGATTTTTCATTAGAAATCCATTTAGAATCTCCATTATGAGTTGCAATCTTTCCATCTAAACTCATAGCAGTCTTCATAATACAAAATGGCTTTTTATTAACTATATAATTTAAAAATACCTCATTTTGTTTCTCAAGCTCTTTTTTTAGAATGCCTGTTTCTACTTCTAAACCATTTTCTTTTAGCTTTTTTATCCCTCTACCAGAAACTAATGGATTAGGATCTTTAAGTCCTATAAATACTCTCCTTATATCACTTTCTATTATTGCATCTACACAAGGTGGAGTCTTCCCATAATGTGAACAAGGTTCTAAAGTCACATAGATATCCGCATTTTCAGAGCTATATCCTTTGTTCTTCATATCTTTAAATGCATTTATTTCGGCATGATTATCACCATATTTCTGATGAAATCCTTCTCCAATTATTTTTCCATTTTTAACTATTACAGCTCCAACTAAAGGGTTAGGATTTACGAATCCTCTTCCTTTTTCAGCTAATTCCATTGCTCGTTTCATATATTTAATAATCTCTTCTCTCATATTTTAACCCTCTAATCATAAAAAATAAAAAAGCCCTGAATAAAATTCAGGGCTTTAAACTAAGTATCATTTTCTCTAGCTTTTTTAGAAAAATAACTTTCTTCAATCCAGACTTTACTGTCGGTTTCGGAATCTCACCGAATCAACTGCAATGCAGCTCGTGGACTTTACCACCGGTCGGGAATTACACCCTGCCCTGAAAGTTTTAATTTAGTTATTCCATATACATATGCTCTTATGAGTACAATTCTAACATGTTCATTATTCCTTTGTCAATAGATAATTGATAAAGATTATTGTTTTTTAATTAATTAGCAAATATATATTGATTTTTAGGTCTTTTGGGAAATTTTATATTATTTTTATCAACTTTTACAAATGGTATCTGATCTTTTTCAAATTCTAATATATCTAATCTTCCATCTATCTTTACCCATTGATTATCAGGTATTTCTGTTAAAATATTACCCTCTACCATATAACCTAATAAAGAAGCATCTGCTATACAGCAAGTGATTATATTTCTTCCTACCATTGCTTGATTTTGATTCATAAATTGATTTCTATATAAAAAACCTTCAAACTCTATATTCTTTCCCTTGTACTTATCTATATTATAGTAAATTTCCTTAATGGCATATATATAATTATCCGATCTTATCTCTATACTGCCATCTTCTTTTAGAAAATTTGTCTTCTCCTCATTCGCCTGTATTGATTGAAAATTAAAATTACATTTATTCGATATCATACTGTAAACTTCATTAGGATCTATTATTAATCCCGAAATTAATGGAATAAGGAGTATAAAAAAGGGTAGTATAGAAGTATTTAAATATATATCTCTTCTTATATCCTTTAAACTATAAATACCTACTATTAAAAGTATTATTCCCGCTATTAAAATATATTTTCCCATTCTAGGATGTATATATAGATAAAGCTTCTCAGTCAAAAAGAGATATAGAAATACAAGACCATAAAGTATAGATATTATGGATTTTAAAAGATTGTTAATATTCAACTCTTCACCTTCTTTATTAATAAAAAACGAATAATCTATCTAGTATTAGACTTCCTATAATGGTTACTAATAGTATTGAAATTACCAAAATAAGAGTAAATTTTTTCTTAAATATTCCTGACAATATCATAGTGTTTTTAATATCTATCATAGGCCCTGATATCAGAAAAGCAATTATAGATATAGTGCTCATTCTCAAGAAAAAAGCCTTAGCTACAAAAGAATCAGATGTAGAGCATAATGATATTAGATAACTAAAAATTACCATAATTACGACTGATAATATATTCTTCTCAGAAAAATTATAAATAAATTCTATCGGTAGTAATATTTGAAAAATAGCAGCTAAGAGGCTTCCTAAGATTAAATATTTACAAACTGATATGAACTCATTAATAATATGTCTAAATAGACTATATATATCTCTTTTCTCATTATATCCTGTACAATAATCACAATTACATATATTATCTAAACTCAAATATTTCAAATCCGATTTAAATATATCTTTGTCTTTAAATACAATATGCATAAAAGAACCTATAATTATCGATATTATAATTCCCATAATTAGTCTTATCTCAACAATCTGAGGAAATATATCTTTAAATGCATAGAATGTAGCTAATAATACAGTTGGATTTATAATTGGTGATGAAAGCATAAAGATTAATGATATATATATAGGTATTTTTTTCTTAATCATTCTAGATGCTATCGGTATAGATGCACAATCACAAACTGGAAATATAAAACCTAAGATCAATGCATAAAAAACACCTAAGATCTTATTTTTGGGTATTAATTTCTCTATCTTTCTTTCAGTTAAAAAAAGTTGAATCAAAGATGATATTATTACTCCTAATAGAATAAATGGTATTGCTTCTAATATGATTCCAAATGAAAGAAGTAGAACTCCTTTTAATTTATCAATATCTTCTATATTTATTAGATCAGATCTAAATAAAATATTATATAAAAAATATAATAAGATAGATGATATGATTATAAAGCTATAGTCTTTTTTAATTTTTTCTCTCATATATAGAGCTCTAATATTCTTTATTTCAAAAAAATCATCTATTTTGATTATCTTCGCTTGATGATTCTTCTCTCTTAAAATACTCTCTATATTCTGATTCGACTCGTTCAATAATATCAAATCTGAACTAATTATCGGTAATTCCATATATTGGTAGAAGTTCCTATACATTAAGAGAAATCTATCTATATCTATTACTGTTCTTCTACCCATTATACTCAACCCATCTATATCACCCAGTATTTCATAAAGCTTCTTAGGATCTTGTAATCCATTCCACTCTATTAATAATCTCTTTACTTTATACTTCTCTATATATTCTTCAATGATTTTAGTATTTAATTCTATATTATCTTCTGAATTCAATTGTATTGCATTCGATTCTATCTTTGTCCTACCAGATTCGAATTGTATTATATGAACTTCATCTTTTACAGTATTGATATATTTATTTATAAATTTAGTCTTTCCTGATGCTAAAAATCCAAATACTATCTCAACATTGATTTTCCTCATAATATTCCTCTTTTAAATTTAAAATTATTAATCGAATATAGATTTAATTTCTTTCCTATTCAAATTAATTCCTATAATAACTACTTTCCCTTCTCTAATACTATAATCATTTCTTTCAATTCTTTCAGTATTAGGAAGGTATTCAAAATGAATTTTAGAATTTCCCGAGTTTAAAATTCCTTTTGCTCTTAATATTTTTCGATCATCATCAAAAGAGTTGATGCTTTTAAACTTTTCAATAATTTTATTTACTTCTTCTTCACTATAATCTCTTTTCAATTCTAATGAAACTGATTCAAATTTATCGATATTCTTATTCGAAATAATCTTTTTAATTTTCATTCCTCTCGATATACTGATTTTTTTATTTCTATTATTTTTTTCATTACTATCTAATTCTAAATCGGAATTTTCGATATAATCTATTTCTTTTAATACTATTTTAGCTTTATTATTTATTTCTTTTATTTTATCTAATATATTTTTTGACCCTCTATCTCTCCTATCTAATCTATTTATATAAATTATATCGGCATTCTCTATCTGATCTCTATAGAAATTTCCAAAATTCTCTAAATATATAAAGAAATTATTAGCATCTATAACGGTTATAGACTTTATTATCTCTATATTTTTACCTTTAATAAAATCTTTAATTTGTGATAATTTAGCTATGCCTGTAGGCTCTATTATAATTTTATCAATATTGTAATTAGCATTTAATTCTTCAATTCCTTTTTCTAAATCTCCGCTCACTGAACAGCATATACATCCAGCATTTATCTCTTTGATTTTTATATCATAATCATTTAAAACAGAACTGTCTATATTTACTTCTCCAAATTCGTTCTCGATTATCGCTATTCTTCTATCTCTATTTAATTGCAATACTCTTCTTATTAAACTGGTCTTTCCTGCTCCTAAAAACCCAGATACAATATCTATTTGCATATTTATCACCCGTTTTTTTATTTCAATTTTACCAATAAAATTTCTTTTTTTCAATAAAAAAATAAGGCTCTCTTTTTAAGAGAACCATATAATTTAACCTTGAACGTCTTTTAATGCTTTAGTCATATCTGAATTTTTTATCATCCTTATATTAAATATTCTGACAATATAATATATAGCCATTCCTAAAACTAATCTTTCTATATATATACATTTTGATATTTTAGGCTCTGCATATCCATTGAATTGAAGCATTACTAATTCAAAGAACTTCTTTAAAACTAAGTTTTCTAATGGTATTAATATTATAAAAAACAAAAATATGCTAATAGTAGAAACATTGATAAATATTTTATTTATTTCTTTTCTTCTATAACCAAAAATCTGAAGATACGATATAGATCTTTCAGACCTATCTATAATCATCTTAGTCAAAACATAGATTATCACTATATATATTACTATAGATATTACTACTATAATTGGTATCATATCTTTAATTAATTCAGTCAACTGTTCCCCAATATCTTTCATATCTTCTTTCTTTATAACACTCATTATATATTCTTCATTAATATCTAATTTCTTATCTGATATATAGCTATTAAAGTAGTTTTTATCTTCTTCTAGGAAATCATTCAGTTTTTTCTTATCCATATATATTAAAAGACTACCAGTATCATCTATTCTTCCCTTTATTCTCAATTTAATTTTCTTATCTAGGAACTTATCATATAGTATGAATTCATCGTCTTTTTTAAGTTTAAATTTTTTCATTATACCAGTCGATAGATAAGCGTCATTAGAATTTTCTTTTATCTTATAGTCTTTAAAATATAAATTTTCTTTATCGAAACCTTTTACTTGAATATCAACCGATTTACCAAATACTTTTCTAACAGACTCCATATTACTAACTGTAAGCTTTTCTCCTCCATCAATTGGAATTGGAGCTTTTAAAATATATTCATAATTATCTAAGACCTCACTTTCGATATTCTGAACGTAAGTATCAAATATTGGCCCTATACCTAATCCAAAAACTAATAGTGAATTTGCAAAAAATAAACCTAATAATATTACTAGATAATTGGCTTTATTTTCTAGAAAAATTCTCAATCTAAATCTGCGTATGAATGAAATATTTGGTAATTTTATAGCATTCTTCATCTTAATTATTCTAAGATCTCTTCTTAAAAATCTTAAAGGACTGGATTTTAACTTTATGGATAAACTCGAAATATTTATTATTAAAATCATAATAATTGGTATGATAGTCGTCATAAAAAAGGCTCTAAAGTTTAATGATACTTTATAAGGAAATAAGCTGAAAGATTTATAATAGATTTCCTTATATATCTCCTTAAAAAAAGAATAACTTATTATATTTCCGATTACTGATGCAAATAAAGTTATACTTATCGGTATTATCATATAATGAAATATCAATTCTTTTCTTTTATATCCCATCGATAATAGTGTACCTATCATAGGAGCTTCATCTTCAATAGTAGATTTTATAATTACTGTAAATAGAAATGCCATTATAATCATCATTATAAATAGAAGTCCATACATCGTAGGTATATCGGTATCCATATCATCAATTATAAAAGTTATATTTTTATTAGCCGGACTAATCTTTCCATCTATAGGTAATAGATTGTTCTTTTTCATAATTTTATTCAATTCAATGAATTTATCCGTCTGTTCTTTTATATTTAAATCTCTTTTATTCAATCTATAGGAATATTGATAATTCACCTTATTCTTATCTAATTTGTTGAATCCTCCATCTGATAATAATCCTATTCCATAATTTGAATTATCTAGTAGAATTCCATCTCCTGATTTTAATATAGCAGGATAGTCTGGAACTGCCATTATTCCAACGATTTTATAATTTTCTTTTCCAATTTTTATACTATCTCCAATATCGTATGAATTATACTTTGCAAATAATCTCTCTAAAGCAATTTCATCATCGTTTTTAGCTAATCTTCCTTCAAATAATTCAGGTAAATTTATATTCTTTCTATTTTTAAATACTCGTATCTTTTTATTCTTTTTTAAATCGTATTCTATATAGTGATTTTCATAAATTCTTATATCTTCTTTTTCTAATTCTTGCATCTGTTTTTTCGTCAGTTTTTCTGAAAATTTTATCTGTCCATCTTCTACTTTTCCATTTTTCATACTTAAATCATAAGTTTCTTTGATATTTTTTTGAACTATAAAAAATGACGATATTCCCACTATCGTAACTAGTATTACTATAAATATTGCTATGTATCTTCCTATATTATCAAATAGTTCTCTCTTCAATCGCTTATTTATTGGGTTTCTCATATTGCACCTCTATTACCATGATAAATCTTTAGCAGATATTTTATTTTTATTTTCTTCAACTCTTACTATCTTTCCATCGTGAAGTTTAAATATTTTATCTGCTATATTCGCAATCGCTATATTATGAGTAGCTATTAATATCGTATTCTTATATTTTTTATTTATATCTTGTATCAAAGAAAGTACGTCTTTTGAAGTATTATAATCTAAAGCTCCTGTAGGCTCATCACAGATTAATAAAGATGGATTTTTTATAATTGCTCTGCCTATACCTGTACGCTGTTGTTGTCCGCCTGAGAGTTGATTCGGATACTTATCTCTGTGTTCATATAATCCTAAAATCTTCATTATTTCATCTATTATTAAAGGATTTTCGCTAAGATACGATCCAACCTCTATATTCTCTTTAGTCGTCAAATTTGGTATTAAATTATAAAATTGAAATATGAATCCTAATTCTTCTCTCCTATACTCAGATATCTCTGATTGACTTAATTTGTTCAATTCTCTTCCATTTACTTTTACAAAACCTTCTTCAAATACTTCAATTCCTCCTAGAATATTGAGAAAAGTTGATTTTCCTGAACCAGATGGTCCTAAAAATACACATATCTCTCCCCTCTCTATCTCACATTCAATATTTTTTAATACCTGTACTCTATTATCTCCTTGACCATAGTACTTTGATAGGTTTTTAGTTTGTATAAACAAAAAATCACCCCTTTAGTATAAAATTAATATAGATAATTGTTATCAATAATTAAATTATACTACTATGAGATGATTTTTACAAGATTTGATAATTTATTTATTATCTTTTAATTTAGATATATAATCTATTATTTCTTTTTCATAGCCAATTTCTTTTGGCTCATAATATACTCTATCTAGCATTTCCTTTGGTAGATATTCTTGATAAATATATCCCGTCTCTGAATCATGAGGATATATATATCCTCTTCCTCTACCTAAATCTTTCGCTCCTTTATAATGTGAATCCTTTAGATGGTTCGGCACAGGATATATTTTTTTATTTTCCATATCACTCATAACTCTATTAATAGCCATATAAGATGAATTGCTCTTAGGTGCTGTTGCTAAATAGGTTGTAATTTGTGATAAGACTATTCTTGCTTCAGGCATTCCTATAATATTTATCGCTTCAAATGCAGATACTGCCAAATTTAATGCATTAGGATCGGCATTACCTATATCTTCTGATGCAGATATTATTAACCTTCTTGCTATAAATTTTATATCTTCTCCAGCATATAACATCTTTCCTAACCAGTATAGAGCAGCATCAGGATCACTGCCCCTTATACTCTTAATAAGTGCTGAAGCTGTATCATAGTGCTCATCACCATTTTTTTCATATCTTACCATTTTTTTCTGTATGCAATCTTCTATTGTTTCTATATCTATTACTATAGATCCATTCTCATCCATATTCGTAGTTGATACTGCAAGTTCTAATGCATTTAATGCAATTCTTGCATCTCCAGAGGATGATTCTATTAAAAAATCGATTGCTTCTTCATTTATATATATATCGTATAATCCATATCCTCTATCTTCATCCTTTAATGCCATTTTTATTATATTCTTTATATCTTCATTCTCTAAAGGTTTGAGTTCTAAAACCATCGCTCTTGAAAGAAGCGCTTTATTTACTTCAAAATATGGATTTTCAGTAGTTGCACCTACTAAAATTATACTACCATCTTCAATATATTTTAATAAAGCATCTTGCTGTGATTTATTGAATCTATGAATTTCATCAATGAATAATATTGTTCTTTTCCCATAATTTTTCATTATATTTTGAGAAAATTCTATTACTTCTCTAATATCTTTTATTCCTGCAATTGTCGCATTAATTTGTCTGAATTCTAAATTAGATTCATTTGAAATTATCTTAGCTAAACTGGTCTTACCTGTTCCAGGTGGCCCATATAAGACTAAGGAACTTAGTTTATCTGCCTTAATTGTTCTATATAATAATTTTCCTTTTCCTACTATATGTTCCTGGCCTATAAATTGTTCTAATTTTTGTGGTCTCATTCTATCTGCTAAAGGTGATTGTTTATCCCTATTTTCTTTACCACTATATTTGATATAATCGAGTAAATCCATAATATTTTCCTTTCTCATTTAATTAGATTATATAAAAGCCGATAATGCAAGAGCATCTCGGCTATTATATAGTACTATTTATTTTTCCCACAAATTGGTATTGTTACTGTAAATTCAGTTCCTTTATCTATTTCACTTTCTACTTCTACTCTTCCTTCCATAGATATAGCAACGTGTTTGACTATTGCTAGTCCTAATCCTGTACCACCAACTTCACGAGAACGAGCTTTATCAACTCTATAAAACCTTTCAAAAATCCTTGGTTGATCTTCCTTAGGTATACCCATTCCATTATCTCTAACTTTTATTATAAGGTTTTTATCATCTTCTTTAGCTATTAATTCTACCTTACCACCATCTGATGTGTATTTTAAAGCATTATCTAATAAGTTTATTAACATCTGTTTAAACCATTTTTTATTGCCTATAATTGGTGTCAGTTTTACTGGCGATACGATTTCTAATTTTATATCTCTTATTCTTGCAACCTGAGACATATTCTGTATAACATCATCTATTATCTCATTCGTTTCCATCAATTCCTTTTCATCTTGTCTTTCCTTATTTTCTATTTCTGAAAGTGATAATATATCTTGAATTAATGAAAACAATCTATCAGTTTCTATAGTAATTATATCTAAAAATCTATCTCTTGTCGCTTTGTCTTCTACTCTACCCTCTCTTAAGGTCTCTAGAAATCCTTTTATAGATGTAAGTGGAGTCTGCAACTCATGTGATACATTAGCGACAAAATCTCTTCTCATATTTTCTAATTTTCTTATTTCAGTTATATCCTGAATTATTATTGCAATACCTGTAAATTTTGTCGGATCTTCAGGATGAGTCATTATACTACAGCTGAATGAACATATTTTATATATTGGAAAATTGACTTCTGCTTCAAACTTCATTCTAGGATTCTCAATTGATAGAGAGTCTATTTTCTCTGTTATATTCTTACTGAAAACTGATTCAGACATCGTTTTTCCAATTACTTGTTCCTGTGTAATTCCAAATATCTCTTCTGCAAAAGGATTTACCATAACAATCTCTCTCTTCTTATTTAATGCAATTACACCATTTATCATGCTCTTAAGAACGGCATCCATATTGCTATTCTTTTCCTGTAGTTCACCTATTGCGTCTTCTAATTTCTTATTTATCAAATGGAAGTTTACAGATAATTCACCTATTTCATCCTGTGAACTCTTGATAGGTTCACTCTTAACTAGCTCTCCTCTTGTTATCTTTTTTGTAGTCTTAGCTAATTCTCTTATAGGTGCTACTACTCTCTTTATATACTGTGAACCTATAAAGTATGATATGATAAAACCTATTGCCATAGAAAGTAATTCATAAATCACTAATTTAGAACTGATTACAGAGTCTATTTGACTACTCGGTATTGTAGTCTTTAAAAGCAATAGCGATATAGCTCCTGTTATAATAACTCCTAATGCTAAGAATATAAAAAATACGAATGATACTTTGGTTTGAATTTTTCCTCTCATTTTATCTTATACCCCACTCCTCTTATCGTCTCTATATATTTTGGATTTTTATCATCATCCTCTATCTTTTTCCTAAGATTTCTTATATGAACATCGACAGTTCTAACTTCTCCAAAATAATCATATCCCCATATTTCATCTAATAAGAAGTTTCTAGAAAGAACTTTTCCTTTATTTTTTGCAAGAAGATTTAATAGATTAAATTCTTTTAAAGTTAGATCTAAGATATCTCCTCTTTTTTTAACTTCATGCTTATCTTCATAAATAGTTATTTCTCCAATGTCGATAACTCCAAAGTTTTTTTCGATTGAATTACTATTTAAATCTTTAGCTCTTCTCAATACTGCCTTTATTCTAGCAATTAGCTCTCTTATACTGAATGGCTTTGTTATATAGTCATCTGCTCCTATTTCTAAACCTATAATTTTATCCATCTCATCAGATTTAGCAGTTAACATAATAATCGGTATTTTTTTAGTTCGCTTATCTGATCTTAATCTTCTACAGACTTCTACTCCATCGATTAAAGGAAGCATAAGATCTAATAAGATTAAGTCAGGTAGTTCCGAAATGGCAGTATCTATTCCTTGTACTCCATCTTCTGCCTTTATGACTTTATAGCCACAAGATTCTAAATTGTATTTGAGTAATTCTATTATATGTTTTTCATCATCAATTATTAATATCTTTCCATATTTCATAATATCATTACTCCTTTATTTTAACATTATTAAAGCTGCCATTCTACCAGTTTTCCCTCTATCCCTTCTATGTGAGAAAAACTTATCTTCATTTGTAAATGTACAGTGATCATCAATGAAAATATTATTAGAATCTATTCCAGCTTCTTCTAAAACTATTCTATTTGCTTCCCAAAGATTCAGATAATATTTCTTACCTGCTCTTTTATAAAGAATTCTTTCTATATCATCGTATCTGTTCTCGAATTGACTATATACATCTAACTCTACCTCGAATGACTCAGGGCCAATTGTAGGTCCTATTCCCACTAATATATCTTCTAATTTGCAATTGAATTCATTTACCATAGTTTCAATAGCTTCTTTTCCAATGCCTTTTAATGTACCCTTCCATCCTGAATGTATAGATCCTATTACTTTTTTTATAGGATCATATATTAAAAGAGGAGTGCAATCTGCATATCCTGTTGCTAAAATAATACCTTTTGCATCAGTTATAAGTCCATCTATACCATTATAATCTCTTTCTCTTAATAATCCTTTTCCTCTATCTTCTTCTCTTATAATTCTAATTTTATTATCATGAACTTGATCGGTTCTAACATAATCTTTTGCTGTCTTATCAAAGAAGGTCCTAGCTACTCTATCAAAATTTTCTATACTATCTTTTTTTTGATCTTCAATATAAGTAAGTCCCATATTCAGTGAGGCATATGGTCCTTTCGATACTCCACCGATTCTAGTAGTTATACAATGCTCTATTTCTGAAAACTTCTCTAATTCAGGAAACTTTAATACCTCTATTCCATTTTTTTCAACAAATCTCATATCTCCCCTCCTTTCAATAGAATATTTATTTTTGCTTCTTAATCAACTCTTCTAATTCTTTCATAAATGAATCTAAATCTTTAAACTCTCTATAAACAGAAGCAAATCTTACATAGGCTACTTCATCTAAATCTATAAGTTTTTCTAATACTTTTTCACCAATTTCAGAAGTTTTTACAACTTTATCCTGTGAATTCACAACAAAACTTTCTACTTCATCTACTATCGAAACTAAATCACTATTAGTTATTGATCTCTTTTTACACGCTCTTAATATTCCATTCATTACTTTTTTCTTATCAAATATTTCTAAGCTGCCATCTTTTTTCATAACCATAATAGGTATATCTTCTATAGTCTCATAAGTAGTAAATCTCTTATTACAGCTAATACATTCTCTACGTCTTCTAGTGCTTTTATTATCATTTATTTGCCTTGAATCAACAACTTTAGATTCCTGACAATTACAATATGGACATTTCATAATAATCTTCCTTTTATCATTAGACTTTATTCTATCTCAATTGTAACATATTATATGATTTTTAATAGATAAAAATAAAAACTTCCTAGTCAATGACTAAAAAGTTTTTATCTTCTTTTATATATTTTATTTTTATCTTCTTAAGAAAGGAGGGATGTCTAATAAATCAGAATCGTCTCTTTCTTCTTCAATTTTCTCATCGAGATTCGCATAAGGATTTTCTTCCTTCGGTATTCTAATACCACCATCAGATTTAGATTTTATATCATTTAAAGGTGATTTTTTCTTTGCGCTTTTTTCTTCTTTAGAATCGAATCCAGTCGCTATAACAGTTATAACTATTTCATCTTCTAAATCTTCATCTATTCTAGCTCCGAATATAATATTCGCATCAGGATCAGCTGCCTCTCTTATCAATTCAGCTGCTTCGTTAACTTCAAATATACCTAAATCCATACCTCCAGTTATATTTAAAAGCACTCCTTTAGCTCCTTGTATAGATG
Organism: Andreesenia angusta; assembly: GCA_030537835.1. Lineage (GTDB taxonomy): Bacteria > Bacillota > Clostridia > Tissierellales > Gottschalkiaceae > Andreesenia > Andreesenia angusta_A. Next base: position 22,079 of record JAUNVB010000021.1, read on the forward strand.
TCTCTAAAAGCGGACTTTGTATAGCTTTTCTTGCTGCTTCTTCAGCTCTATCTTCACCACTAGCTTCTCCTATACCCATATGAGCAAGTCCCTGATCTTTCATTATAGTTGTAACATCCGCAAAGTCAAGATTTACTAATGCTGGCATCGCGATAAGATCTGATATACCTTGAATACCTTGTCTTAAAACATCATCTGCCATTTTAAATGCATCCATTATTGAAGTCTTTCTCTCTGCTATTTTAAGTAATCTATCATTAGGTATTGTAACTAATGTGTCAACTCTTTTTTTAAGTTCAGCTATTCCTAATTCTGCTTGCTTCTTTCTCTTTAATCCTTCGAACATAAATGGTTTAGTCACAACTCCGATAGTTAAAATTCCCATCTCTTTTGCAACTTGAGCTACAATAGGGGCTGCTCCAGTACCTGTTCCTCCACCCATTCCAGCTGTTATGAATACCATGTCAACATCTTTTAATGATTCTTGGATTTCCGCTTTACTCTCTTCTGCCGCTTTCATTCCAATCTCTGGATTAGCTCCTGCTCCTAATCCTCTAGTGAGTTTTTCTCCTATTTGTAGCTTTACTCCTGCTTTAGAAGTTCCTAAAGCTTGCTTATCCGTATTAACTGCTAAGTACTCTATTCCTTGAACACCATTTTCTATCATTCTATTAACGGCATTATTTCCACCACCGCCAACTCCAATTACCTTAATTTGTGCGAATCCTTCATCTTCCAAATCAATATCGAACACACTATTACCTCCTATTTCATTTTCCACTAACAATTATAAATACTATATTCTTATTTTATATATTCGAGTATCTGCTAGTTTGCATCATGCTTTAATTTTACCATATATTAGGTCTATATGATAGACAGTATCTAAAAAAACTTTTATTTTATATACTCTACTCATTTTCCATATTATTTTCAGGATTTTCTATATCTTCTTCCTGATTGACTTTTTCTTCTTCTGTTCCTTTTTCAATTTCCTTATCTTCATCAGAGATTTCATAATTATTATTCCCTTCACTATTCTCTTCAATTTCTTCATTTGCTTCTTCCTCATTTACTTCTTCTTTTATTTCTTCTTCTAAGCCCTCATTCTTTTTATTTTCAATATCTTCTAAATCTTTCTCTGATAGTTTTTCAACAACAACTTTTTTGCTCTTAGTAAAATCAATAGTCTTAAATTGTATCTTTTTCTTCTTTAAATCTTTTAATATCCTATCTAATACATCAGTCTTATATTCCATATTATTAAATTTTCCAAGTTTAATCGTCTGATAATCGGATACTTTTATACTGACTTCTGAATTTTCATTTATTTCTATTTCTTTAGAAATAGCTCTTATACTCTCTCTTGATATCCCAGCAGAAAATTTTCTAAATTCTTTTTCATCAATATTTTTATTGCTTATTTTAATCGGTTCACCTATAATCATTTTTTCTATTTTAAGACCATTAAGTATAGGTATACCATCATTATCATCATTTTTATCGTCTAATTCCATATTCATTTCAGATAAAGGTATTGCTTCTTTTCCGATAAAATATCTTTTCTTCCCAAAGATTATAGTATATATATCTTTTTTTTCATTTATATTTAAAAATATAGTATTCGGTAGTCTTCTTTTGACTTCTACACTCTCTATATAAGGTTCTTTGCTTTTTAAATTAGCATATATCTTTTCTTTATCAATTTTGAATATATTCTCTCCTAAAACTAATCCAGAACTTTTAACTATTTGATTATCTTGTATTTTTTCATTATTCTTAACAGAGATATTCTTTATCGAAAACAAAGGTAGTTTCGTGAAGAAGATATATATTATAATGAATATACATAATAATATAAAAATTGATTTAATTAGTCTTAATTTTTTTAATTTTTTTTCTTTTCTCTTTATCCTCTTCTTATTTCCCTCCATTTTCCTCACCTCTATTTTTTAAATTAATTGTTCTATTATATCGTATATCCTATCTGTAGCATTTATTATGCCTATTTCCTTACTCTTCTCTCTCATATTATTTAAGACTTCTTGATTATTAATTATAGAATCTATTTCTTTAGTAAAATCTATTTCATCTAAATCTTTTTCTAATATCATCTTTGAAGCACCTTTTTCTTCGAGTGTCCTAGCATTATATTCTTGATGATTTTCTGTAGTATATCGTTTAGGTACTATTATACTAGGAATTCCTAATGCTGTTATCTCTGCTATTGTTATAGCACCTGCACTAGTTACAATAAGGTCTGATGCTGCTATATATGAAGGTAAATTATAGCAGTATTCCATGACCTTAGAATTATCTATATCATTTAATCCTTCTTCTTTTAGTTTTTCTATAAAAGAATCCCAAAATCTCTTACCTGTTACATTATATATCTGAATATCTTCTCTATCTCGATAATCTTTAATCAATTTAAACATAGCATCATTTAAGCTTCTTTGGCCTCCACTTCCACCAAAAGAAAGGATAACTTTTTTATTATCACAGTTTAATTCCGATCTTATCTTTTCTCTATCGATATTCTGAAACTCAGCTCTTATAGGATTACCAGTGACTGTAATTTTTGAAGGAGTCTTAAAATACTTCTCTGTTCCATCAAAACCACAAGCAATCTTATCTACAAATTTCGATAAAATCCTATTAGTAGCTCCAGGAAATGCATTTTGTTCATGTATTAATGTGGGTATATTTTTCAAAGATGCTATTAAAAGTAAAGGTCCACAGACATAACCACCAGTGCCTATTACAAGATCTGGTTTATACTCTTTTATTATTCTTCTAGCATCATTCATTCCTTTAAATAATTCTAATGCTGATTTTGCTGTATCTACAGATAATTTTCTCTGAAAGCCTTTTATCCTTATAGATTTAAATTCTATACCTTCTTTTGGAACTATATCTGCTTCAAGACCTTTTTTTGTTCCTATATAAAGTATATCAGCATCTTTTCTCTTCTCCATTATCTTCTTTGCTATTGATATAGCAGGATAAATATGTCCTCCAGTTCCTCCACCTGAAATAAGAACTTTCATGAATTTATTCTCCTTTAGTATTAATTTTAATATGACTGGAAATATTCAAAAGAATTCCTATCCCAATCAAGTTTATAACTAGTGATGTTCCTCCATAGCTAAATAATGGCATCGTAATTCCGGTTGCGGGAATTGACGAAGTCGCTACTGCAATATGTATCATAGCTTGTATAAACACTATTACAGTCAAACCATATGCTAAGAGTTTACCAAATCTATCTTTAATTAAAATTGCTATTCTCAATCCTCTAATAGCAAATGCAAGATATAGACCAATTAATATAAGCGATCCTATTAATCCAAATTCTTCTGCAAATATTGAAAATATAAAATCACTATAAGGAAAAGGTAGGTAATAATATTTTTGCTTGCTCTGACCAAGTCCTACGCCTAGCACTCCACCAGAACCTATAGCATAGAGTGACTGTACAACTTGCCATCCCTCTCCTAATTTATCTTTAAATGGATTTAAAAAAGTAGTAAATCTTTCCCTTCTATATCCTTTACTCATAGTCATATATCCACCGCTAACTATTCCTAATATTCCAATTATAAAAGGATATATAATCCTCACTCCGGATATTACATACATAAAAAAAAGTGAAATTCCAAGTGAGGCTGCGGTACCTAAGTCTGATTGGAAGTATAGAAGTATTGCCATTAATAATCCTAATAAAATTATGAAAGGAAAAAATCCTCTTCTAAACTCATTCATTTTATATTTTTTGCTTGATAATATCTTTGCAAATAACAATATAGAGCTCAGTTTCAATATATCTGAGGGCATAAAAGACAATCCTAATGGAAGTTCTATCCATCTATATGCTCCATTAACTGGCTCAGATATGAATCTAACTATTATATTTAAAACGAGTGCTATTCCAAAAGTAATTTCTGTAATCTTACTTTTAAAAATTCTATAATCTATCTTTCTCATAAACAACATAGCGATTATACCTAGTATAAATGCTCTTAATTGGTTCTTAAAGTATAGCCCACCATCATTTCCATCTTTTATTCCATCCGGCCACGAAGCTGAATATACCATTATCAAACCTAATAAACAGATTATTATAGTGAATAAGAGTAACCAATAGTCACTTTTTTTTATCTTCTTAAGCATTATCTTTCACCTTAAGAGATTTTACATTTTCTTTAAAATCTCTTCCTCTTATTTCATAACTATCATACATATCCCAACTTGCGCAAGCTGGTGATAATAATACAGTAAATCCACTCTTTGCTTTTTCTCTAGCTTTTAATACTGCTTCTTTCATATTATTCACTCTAAATATTTTATTAAACCCATATTCTCTAGCCGTCTTTTCAATTCTCTCAGCAGTCTCACCTATTAAAATTAGACTGTCTATTTTTCCATTGAATGCTTTTATTAATTCATCAAATTCTCCACCTTTATCTTTACCACCTGCTATAAGATTAATAGGACCTTCTAATCCTTCTATAGCTTTAATAGTAGAGTCAATATTAGTCCCTTTTGAATCATTATAGTATTTTATCTGATCTATTTCGTCTACAAACTCTAGTCTATGCTCTACCCCTTTGAAGTTTTCAATAACTTTTCTAATCTTACTGCTTTCAATTCCATATGCCTTAGCAATAGCTATAACTCCCATTATATTCTCTAAATTATGTTTTCCTGGCAATATTATATCTTCTAATTTAAGAATCTCTTCTATAATATTGCCATCATAATATACTATGCTTTTTTCATCAATATAGACACCTTTTACTTTTTTATCATGGCTAAAATAAAGTAATTTTGATTCTATTTCTGTTTCAAGCCCTCTAAGTACTTCATCATCATAGTTTATTATCGTAAAATCATCCTTAGACTGATTCTTAAATATTTTTGACTTAGATTTTATATAATTTTGATAATTACCATGCCAATTCAAATGATCTGGAGTTATATTAGTTATTAGAGATATATAAGGTTTAAAGTCTTTCGTACTCTCTAATTGAAAGCTAGAAGCTTCAATTATAAATATACTCTCTTCATCTTTTAATTCCTCTATCTTAGATAATATTCCAACTCCTACATTCCCAACAATATGAACTTTATCATAAGCTTCTTTAAATACTTCTCCTGCTAATATTGTTGAAGTCGTCTTTCCATTCGTTCCAGTTATACATATGAATTTACTATTAGAAATTCTATATGCAAATTCTATATCTGAGATAATTTCAATTCCATTATCTCTTGCCTTATTAAATATTTCTAAATCTAGTGGCATTCCTGGACTCTTTAAAATTAAATCTATATTACTAAGATCTATATCGTTAGTTCCTAAAAAGCTATCTGAAAGATATCCTTTTATCTCTTCATATTCTTTTTTCAACTCATCTTCTGTCTTCATATCAGTTACTACTATTTCTGCACCAAGCTTAGCAAGAGCCTTAACTGCTGCTATACCACTTATTCCTAACCCCGTAACTAAAACTCTTTTACCCTTCAATTTTTTCACCTTCTAATTCTCCATTTTTCTGATTTAAACTACAAAATAACTTATTATACCTAGAATCAAAGAAATAAAAGAAAATGCAAAAACTATCTGATTTTCTGTCATTCCTTTATGTTCATAATGGTGATGTATGGGTGCCATTAAAAATACTCTTTTCTTAGTCTTCTTATAATACATAACTTGTATTATTACAGATAATGATTCTATAAAATAGATCAATGCAATTATTGGTATGAGTATCTCTAATCTCAATACCATTGCTATACCTACAACAGCACCACCTAGTGCCATAGAGCCAGCATCTCCCATAAAAACCTTAGCTGGATTAATATTGACTCTTAAAAATCCTATACATGCTCCTATTAATGCTATTGCAAATATCATAGTGTTTAAATCTGAGTATTTTTTTGATATAAGTGCAAATGCTCCTAATATTATAATAGTAACTGAAGTAGCTAAACCATCTAATCCATCAGTTAAATTTGCACTATTAGAAGTTGCAATCATAACTATCATTATAAAAGGTATGAATAATATACCTAGATCTATTTCCGATTTAAAAAAAGGTATTATCAGTGAGCTCCCAATTTCTGCATTTACCATTAAACCAATTCCTAAAGATACGATTATCTGTCCTAATATCTTCTGTTTTGCAGTCAATCCTAAATTTCTTTTTAATACGACCTTTATAAAATCATCTATGAATCCTATTAATCCAAAACCTAACATTGACAGTATTGGTATTAGATTCTTTGTAAAATATCCCGTTATTAATAATGTTATAATAGTCGCAGTAATAAATATAATTCCTCCAATAGTTGGTGTTCCACTTTTTTTCAGATGACTTTGTGGTCCATCCTCTCTTATGCTCTGACCAGCTTTTAATCTCACTAATATCGGTATTACTATTGGCCCTAATATCAGTGATATAAGAAGTGAAAGTATTAATATCTTCATCTAAATTTATCCTCCAAATTTATCATTATTCTTCATTTAATGCCTCTAGTACTATTTCTCTTTCATCAAAATGATATTTTTTATCTCCAATTATTACATAGTTTTCATGTCCCTTACCTGCTAAAATTATGATATCATCTTTATTAGCATTTTTTACTGCATATTTAATCGCTTCTCTTCTATCAGTAATATTTATATATTTACCATCGACTCTTCTTACACCCTCTAATATCTGCTCTATAATTTTTTCAGGCTTTTCTGTCCTAGGATTATCGGATGTAACTATAGCTAAATCTGAATACTTACCTGCAATCTCTCCCATAACTGCTCTTTTTGAATTATCTCTATCTCCACCTGCACCAAAGAGAACTATTACTCTAGATTTAGCAAATTCTCTTACAGATTTTAATACTTTTTCTAAGGCATCAGGAGTATGAGCAAAATCGATTATAACGGTGAAATCTGTGTCTGTTGGCACTACTTCAAATCTTCCCTTTACATCTTCTATATTCTCTATTCCTCTTTTTATAATATCGAGTTCTATAGAATCAGA
>JAUNVB010000022.1 GCA_030537835.1 Andreesenia angusta
TAAAATATAGAGCCTAAAAATCATTCTAGGCTCTATATTTTTGTCTAATTTTGTATAATTCTTATAGTAAAAGGAATTCTATAATATTCTCCATTATATGCTTTTATTGCTGCTACTATAGTTGCTATTAGACTATATATTCCAACTATATATATTAAAAATATTCCTACAAAAAAGATTATTAATACGACAGATATAATTGAATATATTATTACAGAGAGTAGAAAATTAAAGTATTCCTTACCATGATAGTCTAAGAAAGGTGATTCATCTTTTTTAATTAACCATATTATTAATGGTGCAATTATAGGAAAAAATAGAGAAAGAATATACATTACTAAAGCAATTAGTCTATCATTACTATCTATATATGGAGTTTTAACCTTTTGAATTTCTGTACTTTCTGTTCCTGATTCCATTATTATCACTCCCTTATCAATGATTAATATTTTAAACTTCATATCATATTATATATACCCATATATAGAAAAAACTCTGCAAATATTGAATAAAAGATATATTTTTATAATAATATAGCATATATATTATGATAATTATAATTATATAATAGATTGACATATAAATTTTGCTGTGTTAAACTTATTTAAATAAATATTTATCTGTTGATAATATGAACTTAGTTTTATATGAATTTAATGTAATTCATGGAAGGAGATTTTATAATGAGAAAATGGCTTTTTACATCAGAGTCAGTAACGGAAGGTCATCCAGATAAAATATGTGATCAGATATCCGACTCCATTTTAGATGCAATGCTAGAAAAAGATCCAGAGTCCAGAGTTGCTTGTGAGACCTCTGTAACAACAGGATTGGTATTGATAACAGGAGAGATAACTACTAATTGTTATGTTGATATACCTAAATTAGTAAGAAACACTATAAGAGATATAGGATATGATAGAGCCAAATATGGATTTGATTGCGATACATGCGCTGTATTAACTGCATTAGACGAACAATCTTCTGATATTGCAATGGGCGTTGATGAAGCTACCGAACATAGACTAGATAAATCTGATGATTTAGATAAAATTGGTGCAGGAGATCAAGGATTGATGTTTGGTTATGCTTGTAATGAAACTGAAGAGCTGATGCCACTGCCTATATCATTAGCACATAAACTCGCAAAGAAACTCTCAGAAGTTAGAAAGTCAAAAGAAATAGAATATTTAAGACCTGATGGGAAAACACAGGTTACTGTAGAGTATGATGGAGATAAACCGGCTAGAGTAGATACTATAGTCGTTTCTACACAACATAGAATGGATGTAGAATTAGATCAGATAGAAAAGGATATAAAAGAGAAGGTAATAAAAGCAATAATTCCAGAGGAGTTATTAGATGAGGACACTAAGTACTTTATCAATCCAACCGGTAGATTTGTAATAGGAGGGCCACAAGGAGACTCCGGACTTACAGGTAGAAAGATAATAGTAGATACTTATGGAGGGTATTCTCGTCATGGAGGTGGAGCTTTTTCTGGAAAAGATCCCACTAAAGTTGATAGATCTGCAACTTATGCAGCAAGATATGTTGCGAAAAATATAGTCGCAGCAGGACTAGCAGATAGATGTGAAGTTCAGATTGCTTATGCTATAGGAGTAGCAAAGCCAGTATCTATAACTGTACAAGGATTTGGAACAGCTAAAATACCTGAGCAAGAAATAGAAGAGCTAGTAAAAAAACATTTCGATCTAAGACCAGCAGCTATAATTAGAGATTTAGACCTTAAAAAGCCTATATATAAACAACTTGCAGCTTATGGACATTTCGGAAGAGAAGAACTAAATGTAGCATGGGAAAAAACTGATAAAGCAGATATATTGAAAAAAGAAGGATTAGGAAAATAATAAAAAAGCTGTATTTTTATTATTGCTCGATAAAAGAGCAAATAAATTTACAGCTTTCTATATTTATCATTTCAATCTATTAATTGAAAACGGAATAATTCCTTTTTCTTCATATGTTTTAGTATTCATCATAATAGTCATATCGAGTCTTTCAGAACTCAAATCATCGTTATTAAAAACACCATAAATCGTATTGCCAGCATCTATTAAAGGTAAGATTATATCCATATCTTCATAAGCAATATATCCAATTACATATCCTGATTCAGTAGTCACATTTATATTTATTTCACCATGATTATTTTTCTTTATAAGATACAATAGGGTTCCTTTTTTGACCTCATCATAGATATTAGTTAAATCATGGTAGAAAGTACCAACTATACTAACTTCGAATACCTCTTTATCATCCTCAGTTATATCTAATTCTATTTCAGAAACATCTAAAACTTTATTCAATTTTGTAGTAGACTTTCCAATATTTATAAGATTTTGCATCTCTCTTCTCACAAAGCTACTAGAATCATATCTGACCATTGATTCTAATTTATTTAAAACAGCATTACTCCATCCCTTAGCAAAGTTTTCGAGGCATTTTAAAGAAGCCAATCTAACTTGAATAGATTTTGAGCTCAAACAATCTAAGAAGAAGAGTTCATCATTAATATTTAAATCTGCCATAGATTTCAATAGCAGCACTAACCAGTTATTTTCCAAATAATCAGATGAAAAGATTAACTTAGTTTCCGATTTTCCCATTAGATCTCCAAAAGGATTCAATAACTCTTTCTTAGTATATTCTAGACCATCTCTTAAATAGAGCTTAGGATGGTCACTAAATATGAAGTCTGCAATAGAAGAATTAAATTTGTTCTCATTCATAAGAGATAGCAAGCTTTCAAAATTAGGCGTCAAATCCAATCTCTTTAGAACAGATATTATTAATTCAGGTGAATTTTCTTTATTTTCTAACTCCTTATAGACAATATTTTTCCAATCATAAGAGTCAATTTGTAATTTAACCTTCTTAGATAATATGAATTTCTTTCCAAAAGTCCATCCACTTACTACGGATTCATTAGGATTCAAATCAGCTCTACCATTTAGATTCTTTTCTATAGCAACATAAGAAGCTAATACCATGAATGAAAAAGTTTTAGATACAGAGTCTATATATTTTTCAAAGCAAGAATCCGTCCAACTATATTCCATAAAATCGGTTCTATTCAGTCCATTTGCTAAAAGATGAGAAATAGAATCTAAATAATTTTCATCTTCTACATAGTTTTGTAAAAGACTATTCACTTCAGGTTTTTGTAGTATAATTGTTGAGCATAGCTCAGAAAAATGTATATCCTTTCCTCCATTTTTTATAATCCAATTCATATCTTCATTTTTTATAGGATTAAAATTTATAAGAGCTATAGCTTTACCATAAGCTAAAGTGTGCTTACAAAGATTTAGTAGAAGATCATTATAATCTTTAAAATTTTTATATGCATCTACTGCATAAGCTGTGAACATACTATGATATCCTAAAGTTTCTATAATTTTTCTAGAAAAGTCATTATCGAAATAACCTAATAATATTATTCCGAGAGCTGTAAGCTCGTAATCTATAGAGTTCATAGACATATCTAATGCTATTTCATAGATATAGTTCCTATCAAGAGAATTTGAATTTAAATAGGATTCAAATTTAGTTTGAAAGGTATCCATAAAAGTATAAAGTGGATTTTTATAGAGAAATTCCCTAATATCATTATTTTTATCTTTCTTTAAATCGTATAACATAATCAGATCGATTAGTTTTTTTGATAAATCCTCTTTTATATGATGTTTCAATATCTCAATATTTATTTTATCTCCAATAAAATCAGATAAATTTATATCGAATCTATCTTTTAAAAGATAATTAGCTTCTAGATATCCATTAACTGAAGTATTTTGAAATTCATAAGGAATTCCAGGCACGGTCTCTAGAACTTCATGTATGAAAAAATAAATACTCTTTTGATCCATGATTTCACCTCCTTTTTAGAAAGAATAATTATTTAAATATATAAGATTCCATAAAATTGCAAATAAGTATATATTAAAGTTTTTATAAAAAAATTATATCATATTATAGAGAAAAATTTTATATTCTTAAGTCTATTTAATGAAGATCTTCTTTTTTTTAGAAAAAATCATATTTCTAATATATATAGTTTAAGATTAGTAAAAATTATAATAATAAGTTATAATGTAAATAATACTAAATATTAGGAGGAAAATAACGTGGCTACGATTGATTGCAAAGAAATAGCAAAGAGATTAAAGGAAAATGTAAAAAAAGAAATAACAGAGGCATCAGAAAAGTATGGAGAAAAACCTTTTCTTGAGATTGTACAGGTAGGAGCACATCCTTCTTCTGTATCTTATGTAAAGAGCATAATAAAAACTTGTGATAATATGGGAGTAAACCATAATTTTGCTCAATACGATGAAAATATTTCGGAAGAAGAACTTATTGAAGAGATAAAGAAGCTCAATGATGATCCTAAGGTACATGGAGTTATAATACAATATCCATTACCACAACATATAGATTCTGATAAAGTGGCCGATATGCTTTCACCAGAAAAAGATGTTGATTGTGTGAACTCACAGAATCTAGGTAAATTACTTATGGGACCTGATGGATTAGTTCCTTGTACACCGAAAGGAATGATGAGAATATTAAAAGAATCAGGTGTTGAAGTTAGAGGTAAAGATGTCACAGTAGTTGGGAATGGAAGGACTGTAGGAAAGCCTATAGTACAACTATTATTACATGAGGGTGGAACAGTTACAGTATGTCATTCAGCTACTAAAGATTTAAATGCACATCTTAAAAATGCAGATATTGTTGTAGGAGCAGCTGGATGTGCAGGTTTGATAAAAGGAGAAGCTGTTAAAGATGGTGTTGTAGTAATAGACGCAGCTATAAATGTTGGTAAAGATGGTAAAATAGTAGGAGATGCAGTATTTGAAGATGTTGAGAAAAAAGCATCATTAATAACGCCGGTTCCAGGTGGAGTAGGAACTACTACTAATGCAATGCTTATGGAAAATTTATTAAAGGTATATCTTATGAGTAAAGAAAAATAGATATTAAGAGAGCAGAGAAATCTGCTCTTTTTTATAATAAATTGAAACTAGAGTTGAGAGGAACGGAATTATGCAATTCGATGGAATGATTGAGAGTATATTATTTAAAAATGAAGAAAATGGATATACAGTAGCCAGACTAAAAACAGAGGATGGAATTATAACTGTAGTTGGAAATATGCCTATTGTATCAGAGGGCGAGAGTGTATCTATAGAAGGTGATATAGTCTATCATAAAACTTATGGCGAACAGATAAAAGTTAATTCCTATAAGTTAATAGTTCCAGAGAATGAAGACGGTATAATAAAATATCTATCGTCTGGAATTATAAAAGGAATTGGAAAAAAGACAGCTGAGAGAATTGTAGAATATTTTGGAAAGGAATCTATAGATATTATAAAATACGCTCCAAATAAATTGGAAGAGATTCCCGGAATAGGCAGAAAAACTATAGATAAGATAATATCTTCTTTTAAAGATGAAGCAATGCTTAGAGAGATAATAATCTATTTTCAAAATTTTAATATAAGTCCTAAATTATGTATGAAAATATATAAAGAATATGGTGAAGAGGCTATAAATATATTAAACGAAAATCCATATAAGTTAGCAGAAGAAGTTCGTGGAATTGGTTTTTTGAAAGCAGATGAAATAGCTTTAAATATGGGCGTTGATCTGAATTCAATATATAGGGTTACTGCTGGAATACTCTTTATACTAAGAAAAGAATCTTTAAATGGCCATAGTTTTTTACCTTTAGACGAATTAATTACTAAAACATCTGAAATATTAGAAGTAGATAATAAGGCTATAGAAAATGGTATAGAGCAATTAAGTGTAGACAATAAGATCCATATAGAATTAGATGGGGATAGTAAATTAGTATATAATAGCTTGTATTATAATTCAGAAGCCGGAGTAGCAAAAAAACTTGTGAGATTAGCTATTTCAGATAAGCATTATTTAGAATCTGATATAGAGAAAAAAATAGAAGAGATAGAAATAGAAAATAATTTTAAATTTGCCGAAAAACAAAAAGCTGCAATAAAAGAAGCAACTAAAGCAGGTGTTTTAATAATAACAGGGGGACCAGGAACAGGAAAGACTACGACTATAAATACTATAATCAAAGTTTTTGAATCGGAAGGCCATCAAGTACTACTCACTGCACCTACAGGAAGAGCGGCAAAGAGAATGACAGAAGCAACTGAAAAAGAAGCTAAAACCATCCATAGATTGCTAGAATATTCTTATGTAGACGAATTTGGTGGAATGTATTTTGTAAGGAATAGAGAATACCTATTAGAAGCAGATTTAATTATAGTAGATGAGGTTTCAATGGTAGATATAGTGCTTATGAATTCATTACTAGATGCAATAGGGCCAGAGACTAGACTTATTTTAGTTGGAGATGTTGATCAATTACCTTCAGTAGGAGCAGGGAATGTCTTAAAGGATATAATAGGAAGTGGGATTGTAAATACTGTAGAATTAGATGAAGTATTTAGACAAGCTCAAGAGAGTATGATAGTTATGAATGCGCATAAAATAAATAAAGGAGAATTTCCGATATTGAATGCGAAAGAAAAAGATTTCTTTTTCTTAAAAGAGAAAGATCAAGAAAAGATAAGTGAAATAATTTTAGATCTAGTTAAAAAAAGACTTCCTATATTCAATCAATACGATTCTTTTACTGATATACAGGTACTTGCAAGTACAAGGATAGGCTTAGCTGGAGTGAATAATTTAAATAATATATTACAAGAAGGCTTGAATCCATTTAAAGGTGGGAGTTTTGAAAAAAGAATAGGAAATACCATCTTTAGAATAGGGGATAAAGTTATGCAGATAAGGAATAACTATAATATATTGTGGAAAAGATTTGAAGATGGAGCTATTTTAGAAAAAGGCAAAGGTGTGTTTAACGGGGATATAGGATTTGTCTCAGATATTAATGATGATGATATGGAATTGACTGTATTATTTGATGATGGTAAAGAAGTAATATATAAATATCAAGAATTAGATCAAATAGTCCTATCATATGCTACTACTATACACAAAAGTCAGGGAAGTGAATTTCCGGTAGTTATAATTCCAATAACTTCTGGACCACCTATGCTATTGACTAGAAATCTTCTATATACTGGTATAACTAGGGCAAAAGAATTAGTTGTTTTAGTTGGAAATCCTTATTATTTAAAATATATGATTGATAATAACGATGTATCTGAAAGATATTCAGCACTCGATAGAAGACTTTCTACTATAAAAGAATTTAGTAAGGAGTGATATATTGATTATGAAAAGACTTTTTGATTTTGAAAGTCTAATAGATCTCATATATAGACAGAAAAAGATCTGTTATATCTGTGGTGAATACAATCCTTTTATTGAAAAAAACTTATGTGGAAAGTGTAGAAGTAGATATTCACTATATGACAAAGATATTTGCAGTATATGTGGAAGAAAAATAGAATTAGAAGAAAATGCAATAGGAAAAGAGCACTCTTGCTTTCAATGCATAAGCAATCGGAATATATATGATGGAGGAATAGCTGTATTTAATTATTCTAAGAATATTAAAAAATTAATCGCAGAATTTAAATATGAAGAAGAACTATATTTAAAAGAGTTTTTCGCATATGAGATGGCAAATAGGATTAAATCCACAGATATTTATCAAGATATAGACTTTATTATATCAGTGCCGATGTCTATTAATAGATTGAAGACAAGAGGATATAATCAAGCAGATATACTGGCAGAATTGGTATCTAAATTTTTAAATATACCTTATGAGGATTCTCTATTGAAGAAAATAGATAAAGAAAAATCTCAAAAGGGATTAAGTAGAATTCAGAGAATTAGAAATATAAAAGACAGTTTTATAATCAATAAAGGAAGGGATGAGGATATTTATAAGAAAAATATACTCATAATAGACGATGTATATACTACAGGAACTACTGTAAATGAAATTTCAAGAGTTTTAAAGAAAAAAAATGCTGACAAAGTATATTTTTTGACTTTAGCCAGCACTCCATTTAATGTATAATATATATCAATTTTCGATAATACCATATAAAATATTCTTCATATCTAATAAAATAGGGGCTAAATTATCTTTAATAATAGAGATCAATTTATTATTATCCCCTGTAGTAACAAAATAATCTAAATCGGGAACTAAATTTTTAAGCTTCATAATCTCAACCGCTAATTCATTCCAAAGGATATAATCTGGAATTAAATTACTTAAATTATTACTAGAATCTATTTTATCAAATTGGAACGAAATTATAGAAATACCTTCAATTAATGTATCTATTTGAGCTAGAGCATTTGGGCTTATATCTTCTGTAAGATTTTGGATTAAAAGATCTAAACAATCTATTTGTTCTATTACAAAATCATTGAAACCAAGCAGGCTAGTCATAATCGATTCTTTTACAGACATAGCAACTACTTTAACATGTTTAATATTATCTAGATTTTCCTCAAGATAATTTAAAAAATCTTTTTTTACAATCATACCATCTATAATCAGATAATCTATAAATCTCCCAGTTTTATTAGCTTCTTTAAAAATAGCATAAACTATATTCTCAAAATCATCTTCTGAAGAATTGAATTTTAATTTTTTATTTAAGATATCTATTTCCATTTAATTCCCCTCACAAAAAATATTTCTAACAAGTCCATTATTACACAATGAGTTAATAAATTCAAATAAAATTAAAAAATAGATTCATAAAGATATATATTTATGGACGGAATAGAGTTTATTTGATATTATTAAGAAAATAAATCAGTTTATGAATAAATTATAAAAAAGAAAGGAGCAGCATTTTAATGCTGAAAAGACTATGAATAAAAGAAATCTATCCATGTTAGCAGATTTCTATCAACTAACTATGGGGAATGGATATTTAGAGAACGGAATGGGCGATACTATCGCGTATTTTGATATGTTTTTTAGAAAAATTCCAGATGAAGGTGGTTTTGCAATATCTGCTGGATTAGAACAGCTGATAGAGTATTTAGAGAACCTTTCTTTTACGGACGAAGATATAGAATTCTTAAGAACTAAAGAACTATTCTCTGAAGAATTCTTAGAGTATTTAAAAAAATTTAAATTTGAATGTGATATATGGGCAATACCAGAGGGGACACCGGTATTTCCATATGAACCTATAATAACCGTAAGAGGTCCGATTATGCAATGTCAGTTAATAGAGACTATGGTGCTCTTAAATATAAACCATCAGACTCTAATAGCTACTAAGGCTAATAGGATCGTCAGAGCTGCTGAAGGTAGAAATGTGATGGAGTTCGGGTCAAGGAGAGCACAAGGATATGATGCTGCGATTTTTGGTGCGAGAGCAGCTTATATAGGTGGCTGTTCAGGTACTGCATGTACTATAGCTGAAGAGCTTTATGGTATACCAGCATTAGGTACAATGGCCCATAGTTGGATACAATCTTTTGAGAATGAATACGATGCATTTAAAGCTTATGCCGAGACTTATCCTAATTCAACAGTTCTTTTAGTAGATACTTATAATGTTTTGAAATCTGGTATTCCTAATGCTATTAAGATTGCAAAAGAGATTTTAGAGCCGAAGGGACATAGATTGAAAGGCATTAGAATCGATAGTGGAGATTTAACTTATTTATCTCAGAAATCGAGAAAGATGTTAGATTCCGCAGGATTGAATGATTGTAATATAGTATTATCTAGTGGCTTAGATGAGTATTTAGTAAGAGATATCATAGGACAAGGAGCAGAGGTCGATCAATTCGGAGTAGGTGAGAATCTAATAACAGCTAAATCTTCACCTGTTTTCGGTGGAGTCTATAAATTAGTCGCGATAGAAAAAGATGGAGATATAGTACCAAAGATAAAGATAAGTGAAAACTCTGAAAAAATTACTACACCAGGCTTTAAAAAAGTAATGAGATTTTACGATAATAAAACGAATAAGGTAAGAGGAGATCTCCTATGTTTACAGGATGAAAATATAAATGTAGAAGAAGAATATGTTCTATTTCATCCTATCCATATATGGAAAAAAACTGTGGTTAAAGATTTCTATGTAAAAGAATTACAGGTACCCATTTTTAAAAAAGGTAAACTAGTTTATTCCTTGCCTAATATAGAGGATATAAGAAAAAGGGTAGAAAAAGAGATAGAAACTCTATGGGTAGAGATGCTGAGATTTGAATATCCTCAAAAATATTATGTAGATCTATCTAAGAAGCTTTGGGATAAGAAGATGGATATGTTAGGAGCTCATATCGATTAAATTTAGAAATAGAGTTTTAAAGCTTGGACTTAAGGGGTATAAGTAATATTAAGATAAATAATACTGATGTCATTATAGATTTCAAATTAATCTAGTTTGAATTGCTCAAATGAGCATTATTATGATATAATATGTTGACATTGGATTGTTTAAAATGAATTTTAAAAATTAATGTACTTAATAATGTATTATTTAATGAAGCTTGAGAGGAGTTGTAAAAAATGATTTATACATTAGTAGGAAGAAATGTTGAAGTTACTGATGCATTAGACGATGCTGTAGATAGAAAACTATCAAAGCTAGATAAATATTTTCATGATGATGTTGAGGCAAGTGTAACTTTATCTGTTCAAAAAAATAGCCAGACTGTAGAGGTAACTATACCACTTAAGAGAGGTAGTATAGTTAGAGTTGAAGAGTCAACAGAAGATATGTATGCTTCTTTAGATAAGGCTATAGATGTCCTTGAAAGACAGATAAGAAGACATAAAGAGAAGATTAAAGATAAGAAGAGTATGGATACTATAAGATTCGAAAATATAGAGTCTTTACCAAGAGAAGAAGAGGAAGAAGATAGCAAGATAGTAAAAGTTAAGAGATTCCCAATAAAACCTATGAATGAAGAAGAAGCTATTCTTCAAATGGAATTAATTGGACATGCATTTTTCGTATTTGAAAATGCTGAAACAGGAGATGCTAATGTAGTTTACAAAAGAAAAGATGGAGACTACGGCTTAATTGAACCACAATATTAATAATTTAATTTAGAGTTTTATTATGACGGTTGGTAAATTTTACTAACCGTCTTTTTTGTCGAGAAAGAATCCTTTTATACGGTAAATAGTAAGCTTGTATAAGATAATATATAGTGATAAAATAAAGAGTACTAGTATAGATTTGAAAAGATGAGAAAGATTATCATAAATTAGAATAGACAGATATAGTATTAGTCGAGGAGTGAAAATATTGAGATTATTAGAAAAGATACTGGGCTCTTATAGTGATAGAGAACTTAAGAGAGTAAAGCCGATAGTAAATAAAATTATGGCCTTAGAGAGTGAAATGGAAAAGCTTTCAGATGCAGAGCTTAAAAATAAAACTGTAGAATTTAAACAAAGACTAGAAAATGGAGAGACATTAGATGATATTCTTGTAGAAGCATTTGCAACTATGAGAGAAGCAGCTAATAGAGTTTTAGGTATGAAGCATTATGAAGTGCAATTAGTCGGAGGTATAATTCTTCATCAGGGTAGAATCGCTGAGATGAAGACAGGAGAAGGTAAGACTTTAGTCGCGACTCTTCCAGTCTACCTTAATGCATTGACAGGGAAAGGCGTTCATGTGGTAACAGTGAATGACTATCTTGCAAAGAGAGATAAAGAATGGATGGGAAAAGTTTATAATTACTTAGGTCTTTCAGTAGGATGTATACTTCATGATATGGATAATGATGAGAGAAGAGAAGCCTATGCAGCCGATATAACTTATGGAACGAATAATGAATATGGGTTTGATTATTTGAGAGACAATATGGTTGTTTATAAATCTGATAGAGTTCAAAGAGAATTAAACTATGCGATAGTCGATGAGGTCGATTCAATACTTATTGATGAAGCAAGAACCCCTCTTATAATATCAGGTGCAGGAGATAAATCAACAGAACTATATACTATAGCTGATAGATTTGTAAGAACTCTAGAAGGAAGAATAATAGATCCAAAAGAGAAAAAAGATATGCTCTTTGAAAGAGAATATGTAATAGAGGATGTCGATTATGTAGTTGACGAGAAGTCAAAAGCTGTCAATTTAACAGAAAAAGGAGTAGAAAAAGCAGAGCAATACTTTTCTGTAGAGAACCTCTCAGATCCAGAGAATATGGAGCTATTACACCATCTAAATCAAGCACTTAAAGCCAATAATATAATGAAACTAGATATAGATTATGTCGTTGCAGATGGAGAGATATTAATAGTTGATGAGTTCACAGGAAGAATAATGTATGGTAGAAGATATAGTGAAGGATTGCATCAAGCAATAGAGGCAAAAGAAGGCTTAGAAGTAAAAAGAGAGTCTAAGACTCTTGCAACCATAACCTTCCAGAACTATTTTAGAATGTATAAAAAGCTTTCTGGTATGACAGGTACTGCAAAAACAGAGGAACAAGAATTTAGAGATATATATAAAGTAGATGTTATAGAAATACCTACTAATATGCCTATAGCTAGAAAAGATTATTCGGATGTTGTATATAAGAATGAAAAGGCAAAACTAAAGGCAGTAGTTAATGAGATAAAAGAGAAGAAAGAGATAGGACAGCCTGTACTAGTTGGTACTATTTCAATAGAAATATCAGAATATCTATCCTCATTGCTTAGAAGACAAGGGATAAAGCATGAGGTATTAAACGCAAAACATCATCAAAGAGAGGCAGAGATAGTTGCCCAAGCAGGTAGATTTGGTGCAGTTACTATAGCAACTAATATGGCAGGTCGTGGTACGGATATTATATTAGGTGGAAATCCATCTTTTATGGCAAAAAATGAGATGAAGAAGAAAGGTTATAGTGAAGAATTAATAAATCAATCCGACACTTATTACGAAACCGATGACCAAGAAATTTTAGATGCTAGAGAAGAGTTTGCAAAGCTCTTAGCAAAAAACAAGAAAATAGTTGATGAGCAGAGTGAAAGAGTAAAAGCAGTTGGAGGATTGCATATAATTGGTACAGAAAGACACGAAACTAGACGTATAGACAATCAGCTAAGAGGTCGTTCAGGTCGTCAGGGAGATGTAGGATCATCAAAGTTCTTCGTATCATTAGAAGATGATTTAATGAGATTATTTGGAAGTGAAAGGGTTCAAGGAATGGTTGAGAGACTGGGAATGGATGAAGATGAGCCTTTAGAAGCTAAAATGCTTTCAAGATCGATTGAAAGTGCTCAAAGAAAAGTTGAAGGAAATAATTTCAGTATAAGAAAGCATGTTCTTCAATATGATGATGTTATGAATAAGCAAAGAGAAGTAATATATGCGGAAAGAAAGAAAGTACTCGAAGGAGAAGATTTAAAAGATCAGATATATACAATGATAGACTCATTAGTAGATAGTTCTGTAGATAGATATACTGCAGATGGGAAATACCCTGAAGAATGGGATCTATCAGGATTAGAAACTTATATGAAGAGCATAATACCATTTGAGGAAGCAGGAAAAATTGATAATATTGAGTCTATAACTAGGGAAGAGTTAAAAGATTTAATAAAAGATAAAGCTTATGAAATGTATAAAGAAAAAGAAGATAGTATAGGCTCTGAACAGATGAGAGAAATTGAAAGAGTAATACTATTGAAGATCGTAGATACAAAATGGATGGATCATATAGATGCTATGGATCAATTAAAACAAGGTATAGGACTTAGAGCTATGGGACAACAAGATCCAGTTAGAGCTTATCAGATGGAAGGTTATGATATGTTCGAAGAAATGATAGAGAGCATACAAGAAGATACTCTAAGAAATTTATTCCATATGCAAGTAAGTGAGAGAATCGAAAGAGAGCAGGTTGCAGAACCAATTAGAACGAACTCACCGGAAGATGAAGGTAGACGTCCTGTATCATTAGGAGAAAAGATAGGAAGAAATGAGCCATGTCCATGTGGAAGTGGAAAAAAATATAAGAGATGTTGTGGGGCAAACGAATAATTAATAGATTAGAGGGATTTTATGGAGTTAGACATATATAAGGAACTCTTATCCAAATGTCAAGATGATATAAATGAAATAGCTAATTCATTAGATATAGAGAAGATTGAGAGTGAAATTTTCTCTTTAGAGTCAAAGACTTTCAAAGAAGGGTTTTGGGATGATTCTGAGAAAGCTCAAGATATAATTAGAGATATGAATTTTTTAAAAGAAAAAATCGAAAATTACAAAGATTTAGTGAATAGATTAGACGAAGCCATTTTTCTTATAGAACTTATGGAAGAAGAGGAAGATTATTCCTATATGGATGAATTAAAAACTCTTACATTTTCATTAGAGAAATCTGTGAAAGCGGTAAAAATAGAGACTGTTTTAAATGGAGAATTTGATAAGAATAACGCAATATTTTCAATTCATGCAGGAGCTGGTGGCTTAGAAGCACAAGATTGGGCAGAGATGCTTCTAAGAATGTATACTAGATGGCTTGATTCTAAAAAATATAAATATGAATATATTGATTATCAAAGAGATACAGAGGGCGGAATAAAGGCAGTAACTCTAAGAGTTGTTGGAAGGAATGCTTATGGATTTTTGAAATCTGAAAAAGGCGTTCATAGACTGATAAGAATATCACCTTTCGATTCATCTGGGAAGAGACATACATCATTTGCCTCAGTAGATGTATTTCCTGAATTGGAGAATTTAGAAAAAGTAGATATTGATCAATCAGAACTCAAGATAGATACGTATAGAGCTAGCGGTGCAGGTGGACAGCATGTAAATACTACAGATTCAGCTGTTAGGATAACCCACTTACCTACAGGTATAATCGTTCAATGCCAAAATGAACGTTCTCAGCATAGCAATAGAGAAACGGCTATGAATATGTTAGCATCTAAACTGATGAAATTAAAAATAGATGAGCAAAAAGATAAGATTGAAGATTTACAAGGCAATTATAATCAGATTGGCTGGGGCTCACAAATTCGCTCCTATGTATTTCATCCATATAATATGGTAAAAGATCATAGGACAAATTGTGAAATTGGCAATATAGATGCTGTAATGGATGGAGATATAGATATATTTATAAATGAATATTTAGCTCAGAAAGCAAAGGAGAATCTATAAGATTCTCCTTTCTTATGTGGATATATGAAAGGATGATTTATTTGGATAGAATAGAAAATAGGCTTTCTAGAGAATTTGGTATAGATGAGAAACAAATTATTGAGACTGTTAAATTAATTGATAATAAAAATACAATACCGTTTATAGCAAGATATAGAAAAGAGATAACTGGTGGATTAAGTGACGAAGTTTTAAGAGATTTAGATGAAAGGCTGAAGTATTTAAGAAATTTAGTTGAGAGAAAAGAAGAAGTAAAAAGGCTTATAGATGAGCAGGATAAACTTACAGAAGAATTGATAAGAGAAATTGAGTCTGCAGAAAGTATGCAGAAAATAGAAGATATATATAGACCCTTTAGACCGAAGAAGAGGACTAGGGCTTCGGTTGCAAGAGAAAAAGGATTAGAACCTCTAGCAGATCTAATATTATCTCAAGATTTAGACGAGAGTGAAATTGAAGAACATTCAGAGAGATTTTTAAATGATGAAGTAGAATCTTTTGAAGAGGCATTAAATGGAGCTATGGACATAATAGCTGAGGATATTGCAGATGATATGGTCAATAGAGAAAAAGTTAGGGATAGACTTTTCAAAGAATCGACTATAAATACAGAAGAGATTGAATCGGATGAAGACAATTCTAGATATAGAATGTATTTCGAATATAGTGAGGGAATATCTTCGATTGTAAATCATAGAATATTAGCGATAAATAGAGCGGAGAAGGAAAAAGCGATAAGAGTAAAAATAGATCCTTTAGAGGAATCTATATTCGAAGAACTAAAGAAGAGGATATTGAAGAAGAATGCTAATAAGTATTTGATTATGGCGATAGAAGATGGATATAAGAGATTATTATTTCCTTCTATTGAAAGAGAAATTAGAAATACTTTAACAGAAAGAGCGGAAGAACAAGCGATTAAAGTTTTTGGAAATAATTTAAAACCACTTCTAATGCAATCTCCTGTACTAGATAAAGTAGTTATGGGAATAGATCCTGGAAATAGAACCGGTTGTAAGGTAGCAGTCGTAGATAGTACGGGTAAGCTATTAGATTATACTGTAGTCTATCCAACATTACCTAAGAAGGATATTAAAAATACAAAGATTAAACTAAAAGAGATGATAGAAAAATATGATATCGATCTAATAGCAATTGGAAATGGAACAGGATCTAGAGAAACTGAAGCTGTAATAGCGGAGATGATAAATGAGATGAGCAGAGAAGTCTATTATACTATAGTAGACGAGGCAGGTGCATCAATATATTCAGCATCTAAATTAGCAACAGAAGAGTATCCAGAATTAGATGTCACTATAAGAGGAGCTATATCTATAGGGAAGAGAATTCAGGACCCACTTGCAGAACTTGTGAAAATAGAACCTAAACATATAGGTGTTGGTCAATATCAACATGATTTAAATCAAAAGAAATTAGATGAAACTCTATCAGGAGTAGTAGAATCATGTGTAAATACTGTAGGCGTTGATTTGAATACAGCATCATCCTCATTACTAAACTATGTTTCAGGTATAAATAATACTGTATCTAAGAATATAATAGATTATAGAAATGAAAATGGAAAATTTAAGACTAGAGAGGAATTATTAAAAGTTAAAAGATTGGGGAAAGCAACGTTTAAACAATGTGCAGGATTCTTAAGAATACTAGATTCAAAGAACTTATTAGACAGAACGGCTGTTCATCCTGAATCATATGATATAGCTTTTTCTCTCTTAGAGAAAATAGGTGAGAATAATATTTCTAAATTAAACTTCTCTCAAAAAGATATAGAG
This sequence comes from Andreesenia angusta, assembly GCA_030537835.1. Classification (GTDB taxonomy): domain Bacteria; phylum Bacillota; class Clostridia; order Tissierellales; family Gottschalkiaceae; genus Andreesenia; species Andreesenia angusta_A. Next base: position 16,943 of record JAUNVB010000022.1, read on the forward strand.
GATTTAGCAAAAGAACTAGAGGTAGGAGTACCTACTTTAAAAGATATTATAGAAGAATTAAAAAAACCTGGACGAGATCCAAGAGAAGAGATGCCTAAAATTGAATTTAAATCTGATATATTGACTATAGAGGATTTAAAAATAGGAATGATTTTAAAAGGTACGGTTAGGAATGTTGTCGACTTTGGAGCGTTTATAGATATTGGATTAAAGAATCAAGGATTAGTTCATATATCAGAAATAAGTGATAGATATATAGAAGATATATCTAAAGAGATATCAGTAGGAGATATGGTAGATATCAAAATAATAGATATAGATATAGAAAGAGAAAGAGTGCAATTAAGTATAAAAGGAGCAAAAATCAATTAGCAATGATTATAAATATGATATAATTATAATAAATATGAGAATTTAATAAGAAGGAAGATGATTGGATATGGGAAAATTTAATACAAAATATATGGCGAAAAATGCCGTCTTAAGTGTAATAGCATTCCTATTAATGCTTCTAGAAATACCGCTTTGGTTTACTCCAGAATTTTTGAAAATGGATTTAAGCGATTTGCCAGCAGTTATTGCTGCTTTTGCAATGGGACCAATAGCTGGAATAATTGTAGAATCGATTAAAGTCATATTGAAGATTGGAATAACATCAACTGCTACAGCAGGAGTTGGAGAATTGGCAAACTTCTTAGTAGGCTCTATATTTTCAGTTACAGCGGCTATTATATATCGAAAGAATAGGAATAAGAAAAATATATTGCTTGGATTGATTGCTGGGACAGTAGTCATGTCTGTAGTAGCTTCTATATTAAACTATATTGTGCTTCTGCCTTTCTACTCAAAAGCATATGGGTTGCCGCTTACAGTTATAGTAGATATGGCAAAATCATTAAATTCTTATGTTGTGGACTTAAGAACGTTTATTGCATTTGGAATTTTTCCTTTTAATATATTCAAAGGAATTATACTCACAATTATTACTTATGCTATATATACGAGAGTTAGGACGAGTATTGAAATAGATTAAAATAGAGAAGGAGATATGGATATTAAAAATTCATATCTCCTTTTTATATATACGATTATAATAAATATATGTTAGAATATTTATTATAAAGGAGTTTTAAATTTGAAGGGAGCCGGAAAAATGATAGAAATAGAGTCGCATTCCCCAGAAGATACTTATGAACTTGGAATTAAATTAGGGGAGAATTTAAAGCCTGGTGATATAATTTGTTTAAATGGTGATTTAGGAGCAGGCAAGACGACAATGACTAAAGGTATAGCAAAGGGCCTTAAAATAGATGATAATATTACAAGCCCATCATTTACAATTGTAAATGAATACTATGGTGATACTGACTTTTACCATTTTGATGCTTATAGAATAGATGATATTGAAGAGATGTATGATTTAGGATATGAGGAGTATTTTTTTTCTGATGGAATAAGTATTATAGAATGGTCGAATATGATAGAAGAGATATTACCTAAAGAAAGACTGGTTTTGAATATAAAGTATTCAAAAGAAGAGGATAAAAGAATAATTGAAATAGAAGCATATGGTCATAGATATGAAGAGTTATTGAAAGAGGTGGGCATATAATTGAATATCTTAGCAGTTGATACTTCTAGTAAATTTCTTACGATAGCCCTTTCATCTGAAGACAAGATTATAGCAGAATATTCAATAGATAGTAGAACAACGCATTCAGAGAAATTAATGCCTGGTATAGAGAGTTTATTAAAAGAGGCCAATATATCTGTAGATGATATAGATCTATTCGTGGTGAGCAAAGGACCAGGCTCTTATACGGGGCTTAGAATAGGAGTAGCATCGATTAAAGCAATGGCTTATGCCAATGATAAGAAGATAATAGGAATATCATCTCTAGAGAATATTGCAAATAATATAGAATATTTTGATGGCTATATAATACCAATGATTGATGCTAGAAATAATAGAGTTTTTGCAGGAATTTATAAAGATTTAAAAAAAATCAGAGAAGATAGAGCTTACGATTTGAAGGAATTTTTAGAAGATATTAAAAAATTAAAAGGAAATAAATTATTTATTGGAGATGGCGCTAGGGCATATGAAAAAGAGATTAAAGGGGAATTAGAAGACGATATAAATTTTGCCTCTATTAAATCAAACTATCCTAGAGCAGCTTCTCTTTGTGAACTAGCGATAAAAAGAGCTCAGAAATCTGAATATGATGGCTATTATGATTTAGTTCCTGAATATTTGAGACCATCTCAGGCAGAGAGACAAAAATTGAAAGATTAAAAATAGTTCGGAGAATGAATATATGAATTTAATTATAAGAGATATGGAAGAATCAGATATAGACAGTGTATATGAAATAGAGAAAGAGTGTTTTAAAACACCTTGGAGTAAAGAATCTATAATAATAGATTTTAAAAACAAAGATATTGCTCATTATCTTGTTGCGGAAAACAAAGGTGAGATTTTAGGATATATAGGGAGTTGGAAAGTACTCGATGAAGGGCAGATTACTAATATAGCTGTAAGAGAAAAATATAGAAGGGCAGGTATAGGAAAAAACTTATTGTCTAATTTAATAGATCTATTAGAGAATAGAGGTGTTAAGACTATAGTTCTAGAAGTAAGAGTAAAAAATGAATCGGCAATAAATTTATATAAAAAATTTGGTTTTGATATAGTAGGAAAAAGACCAAAATATTATACAGATAATAATGAGGATGCATATATCATGGTTAGATAGTATGCATTCTTTTTTTAATTGAGAAGAAATCGATTTCCTGTAACCGTTGAAAATGCTATATCCTGGCTTGACTTTTGCAATTAAAGAGTGATACTATAATTAAAGAATAAATATTTTAAAATTGTTGAGGTTGATATAAATGGGTTCTATATTTATGGACTTAGGTCTAAAAGAATTTCTAAGAGATAAAGATTTCAGTATACAGGCAGAGATTATTGAATTAGAAGAGAAGTTCATGATAGCAAGAGTGGAAAATGACTTTGTTATATTTGTAAATGAAGAAAAATACCTTGGTCCTATGACTATGGCGGTGGAAGATATAGATGATTTTAGAACTATAAAAATAAAAGAAGGAGATACAGTTTCCTTTAAAAATAATCATCTAATACTTTCAAAAGAAAAAGATATAGATTACTCAGATGTAGAAGTTATAGATATAAGACTTACTGAGAAGATGGAGGTATTTAGTGAGCAAATAGTAGAGAAAAATCTATTGCATTTAGAAGAGTTTCTCTATAGATATGGTGGAAGAACCGGGATGATTCCTATAATATTTAATTTAGGTGATTATATAAAAGAGCTAAAGCCAGCTTCTAATATAAAGATGTATAATAATATGTATACATCTTTAATATATCCGAGATTTATAAGTTTATTTGAGAAGCTCATACAAGGAAGATTTGATAAAGTAGAATTCTGTACTAGAGATATAATTGAATTTGGAACGGAGAATAATGAGCATTCTAATGGATTTCTTTTGGGATTATTAACTTCTTTCGTTTATGGTGGTCAAAGTTATGATATAGATAAGAGAGGCATAATTGCTCTAAATGAATTACTTATGAATTGGATTGATGAGAAGACAGAGAATCTCTATAAAAATATCCTAATAGAGGCAATTGATGGAGGTAGTCATAATATAATAAGCAGTGTAGTTATAAAGATAGTTTCTGAATCAGATTTTGATTCACTTGATAAGGATTTAAAACAACTCCTATTATTTGATAGATTTTCAGGAACAGATATTATAGGAGGAATATATATGGGAATAAAGCTTTTAGAACAGAATAGATTTAGAGAATCATTAAAAAATTTATGTCAGGTTGAATAAACCTGACATAAATTTTTTATCTATATATGATAGAATAGTTATAAGAATATAAAGATATTATGATTTGAGGTGTAAAATTGACTAAAGATAAGATATATACTATGGCAATAGAGAGCTCATGTGATGAAACAGCAGTCGCAATATTAGAAAATGGAAGAAAAGTTCTATCTAATATAGTTTCTACTCAAATAGATATTCATAAGGAATTTGGAGGGGTTGTTCCTGAAATTGCCTCTAGAAAACATATAGAATCTATAATATATCTAATAGATAAAGCTTTAGAAGAAAGTGGTAAGACATTTAGAGATATTTCTAATATAGGAGTTACTTATGGGCCAGGTTTAGTTGGAGCCCTATTAGTCGGATTATCGGTTGCAAAGGCAATTGCATTTGCAAGAAATATACCATTGACTCCTGTAAATCATATAGAAGGACATATATATGCGAATTTTATCTCTTATCCAGATCTAGAACCACCTTTTACATGTTTAATAGTTTCTGGAGGTCACACTAATATAATTAATATGAGAGATTACGGAGATTATGAAGTTCTAGGGACGACTCTCGATGATGCAGCAGGTGAAGCTTTTGATAAAGTAGCTAGAACATTAGGGCTTGGATATCCAGGAGGACCAAAAATAGATAAATTAGCTCAAATTGGAGATAGTGAATCGATTAAATTTCCAAGGGTAAAATTAAAAGACGATGATTATGATTTTTCTTTCAGTGGATTGAAATCTTCTGTATTAAATTATGTTAATCAGCAAAAGCAGAAGGATAAAAAGATAGATAATGCAGATATAGCGGCTTCGTTTCAGGCTGCAGCTATTGAAGTTCTAGTAGAAAAGACTATTAGAGCAGCAAAGGAAACTAATATGAATCTTATTGCAGTTGCAGGTGGAGTTGCAGCTAATCAAGGATTGAGGGATTTGATGTCTAAAAGGTCTCAAGAAGAAGGTATAGATTTAAAAATACCTCCAAGAGCCCTCTGTACAGATAATGCTGCCATGATAGCTTCAGTAGCTTATTATAATTATATCAGGGGAATAGAAGCAGATATGAGTATCAATGCCGTACCTAACTTAAAATTGAAAGGAAGATAAAATTGATACAAAAGCTAAAAGAAAGAAGATTATTAGTGATAATAGTCGTATTATGCCTTCTGATTTCTATAATAACATTAATTGGTATGAGAATAAAGAAATCTAGCATGATAGAAATAGATGGGAAACTATCTTCATCAGATCCTGAATTTAAAATAGCATTAGAGAAACAATTTGCTGATGGAGTAGAATTACTTAATGTTGTAAAAGAGGATGAGGGACAGAATAATAAAGATTTTGTTAGGACAGAGACTGAAAATACGCTTGCAATTCCTTATAAAAAGGAAGATGAGGATAGACCTTTAGGTTTACTCATAATGAAGAAAGAGAAAGCCGATTGGGTTGAAATGCAAAATATTAAATTATTGGGTGAATCGTTTGATGAGATAAGATTGAAAGACATAGATAATGACGGGATTGATGAGATAATAATAGGAACGAGCGCGAGTAAGAATAGTACGAATTCAGTAAAAGTTTTTAAAATGATTGAAAAAGTATATGTTAAAGTATTTGATGATGTATATGAGAAGATGTTCATAGATGATTTTGATATAAGACTGAAAGATGGTTTAGTGACTGTGAAAAAAGATCCTAACAATAATTCATTGACTTTAAACTCTTTTAATTTTTTAAAAAATAAAGAGGTTAAGAATAGTAAGGTTAGAATAGGCAATATAGATGACGATATAAGTATAAAATTAAGTAGATTGAATTCTAAGAGAAAAGGTCTCATAGTTCAAAAAATGCTAGATGAGAAAAAAGGAGAGATAAATATATATCTAGTAGATGATGGTAAGCTCATACTGACTCCTATCGATGGGAAGAATTCTTTGATTAATCAATACTATATAGAAGTTAACGATATGAATGATGATAAAATAGCAGATATACCAGTTTTGAAGCAAACATATAGTGGAGTTTCTACTGACTCTAGTAAGCCACCTTATATAATATATTGGTCTACATTTGATGATAATTTTGAATTGCAGACTATATTTAGAGAATATAGGAGTGAAGAAAATAAATTTTCATTTACTATAGATAATGCTTGGGGAGAAAATGTAGATGTTAAGGAAAAAAGAGAGGAAGATTCAGATAAAAATATGGTTTACTTCGATACATTCGATGATAATGGAAATTATAAGAATAAGATAGCAATAGGCATCTATTCAGTTCAAGAGTGGTTGAGAAAGATTCCGAGTGAAACTGAAGCTAGAGATAATATAATATTTAAAACAGAGGATAAGGTTTTTGTACTTGAATCGTTTAGTGGTGAAGAAGGGACGGACCTTAAGAGTGTAAAATCAAATTTTCGTGTCTATAATATAGAGTCTTTTAATAGAGATAAATAGAGAAAGCCACAGAAGAGTTAATTACTCTTTTAGTGGCTTAATTTATTTCTGAAAATTCTAACCATTTATTATAGATATCTTCTAGAATTAGTTTATTCTCTTCGATTTTATTATTAATTTCTAAGCTTTTTTCATGATCAGAATATATCTCTTCTTTGCATAAATCATTTTCAAATTTTTCAATTTCTAATTCGATTTTAGCGATTTCATCCTCTAAAGACTTGATTTTCTTTTTTCTATTCGACTCTTCTCTCTGTTGAGCTTTGCTTTTTCTTTTGATCTCATTTAATTGAGTTTTAGTTAAAGAATTTGACTCTTCTTCTATTTTCATATTTTCTCTTTCTTTTTTTTCTAGATAATAGGAGTAATTGCCTAAATATTCTTTTAAATTATGATTCTCTAATTCCCAGATTTTATCAGAAATTTTATTTAGAAAATACCTATCGTGAGATATCACTATTACAGTACCTTCATAGGAAGAGATAGCGTCTTCTAATATCTCTTTTGAATCTATATCGAGATGGTTTGTAGGTTCATCCATTAGAAGAAGATTAGTCTTAGACATCATTAATTTAAGAAGGGAGAGTCGGCTTCGTTCTCCACCACTGAGATTAGAAATTTCTTTATATATATCATCACCTATGAATAGAAATTTTGCTAGGAGACTTCTAATTTCAGTAGTAGTGAGTTTTGGATATTCGTCCCAAATCTCCTCTATTACAATTTTATCAAAATTCAAATTAGCTTGTTCTTGATCAAAATAGCCTATATTCACATTATGACCTATTTCTATATTACCACTGATAAGAGGTATCTCATTTTGGATAGATTTTAATAATGAGGTCTTTCCTGTCCCATTAGGACCTATAATACCTATATGTTCAGATTTATAGACATTTAGATTTATATCTTTTATTAGAGAGCTAGTATAGCCTATGGTCGTATTTTCAAACCTCAATACATCATTACCACTCTGTATAGAAGGTTCAAATCTCATAATACTCCTCTTATTATTAATTTCAGGATCTTCCATAGCTTCCATTTTTTCTAACATTTTCTTTCGACTCTTAACCATTCTCACAAATCTTTGGCCATTAAATTGTTCAAATTTTTTAATTTTTTCTTTTAAATCGTTTATTTCTTTTTGCTGGTTTTCATATTTTCTTTTTAACGCATTTAAATTCATTTTTCTCTTTTTTATGAAATCTGAGTAATTGCCTTTATACATTTCGATTTTTTTGTTTTCGAGATGTAGGATTTTAGAGACGGTTTTATCTAAGAAATATCTATCATGAGAAATAGTTATAACTGTTCCATTATAATCTTTTATATATTTTTCAAGCCAATCTATTGCATTTATATCTAAATGGTTAGTCGGCTCATCTAATAATAAAATTTCTGGATTTTCTAATAATATTTTTCCTAAAGAAATTCTTGCCTTTTGACCTCCACTCAATTGTGATATTGGCTTAGAAAATTCATCATCAGAAAAACCAAGTCCTCTTAGAACTCCTTTGACTTCGCTTTTATAGCCATATCCATTTTTGGATTGAAAATTTTCTAACATATTAGAATATCTGTTCATAAGCTCTTTAAGCTTTTCGCTATCTTCTGAATATTCGCTTATTTTAATTTCCATATTTCTTAAATCATCTTCTAATATTTCTAGATATTTGAAGACGGATATTAGTTCGTCATAAATGGATATGGATTCGTCCTCAAATAGATCTTGTTCTAATAAAGCAATTTTATAATTTTTAGGTATTATAATTGTTCCGCTATCAGGACTAAGTTCGCCTGAAATTATATTGAAAAGAGTAGATTTTCCTGAACCATTTAGACCTACAAGCCCGACTTTATCGTATTCGTTTATAGAAAAACTTATATCGTCGAGTATCTTATCGACGATATAGGATTTAGATATATTATTACATGATAGAACTATCATAGTTACACTTCCTTCATATTTATCTTAATCTTGATTGTATCAAGAGTCATCATTAAATGCAATCAATAAAGGTATGAGCTTGGACAATTGACACTAAGCGCTATTTAGAATAAAATTAAGTATATAATTAGTATAGACCGAGGAATGGTGAAAAATATGAATAAAAATAAGAAAGTCTCTATGGCGGTAATAAGGCGACTTCCAAAATACTATAGATATTTGTCTGAATTAATTAATAAGGATATAAAGCGAATATCTTCTTATGAGCTCAGCAAACTTACAGGGTTTACAGCTTCCCAGATAAGACAAGATTTTAATAACTTTGGGGGGTTTGGTCAACAAGGATATGGATATAATATTGAAGAACTCTATAAACAGTTGAAGATGATTATAGGAATAGATAAGCCGCATAGCGGAATAATTATAGGTGCGGGTAATTTAGGACAATCTATAGCTAATTATAAGCATTTTGATGAAACAGGTTTTAATATAGTGGCTATATTTGAAAAAAATCCTAGATTAATAGGTTATAAGATCAGAGAGATACCTATATTAGATTTCTATGATATAGAGGAGTTTTGCAAAGATAAGGATATAGGAATTGCGGTAATAACTACGCCTAAACAGGATGCACAGGCTGTTGCAGATAAGGTAGTATCATTAGGTATAGAATCTATTTGGAATTTTGCTCCGGTTGATTTAAAAACACCGGATAATGTAGTAGTTGAGAGCATACATTTAAGTGAGAGTCTATTAGCTCTTATGTTTATGCTGAATAATAAATAAAAAAGACTAGAGATTTTATAGAAAAAATTTGATTTTTACGCTAATTATAATTATAATTAATTATAGATAGAGGCGAATGTTTTAATAATATTGCTTTTTAATGTTTGTCTTTTGATTGGAGGGATTTATTTGAAAAATTATGTTAAATCAGTTATAGAAACGGTTAAAGAGAGAAATGCGAATGAGTCGGAATTTTGTCAGGCTGTTGAAGAAGTTTTAGAGTCTTTAGAGTCAGTAATAGAAAAGAATCCTAAATGGGTGGATGAGAATTTATTGAGTAGATTGTGTGAGCCAGAAAGAGCAATAATGTTTAAAGTACCATGGACAGATGATGAGGGCAATGTTCATGTTAATCGTGGCTATAGGGTTCAGTTCAATGGTAGTATAGGACCTTATAAAGGTGGACTTAGATTCCATCCATCTGTTAATCTTAGTATATTGAAATTCTTAGGTTTTGAGCAGATATTTAAGAATGCATTAACAGGACTTCCTATTGGTGGAGGGAAAGGTGGATCTGATTTTGATCCTGTTGGAAAATCAGATGCAGAGATTAGAAGATTTTGTGAGAGCTTTATGACAGAGTTATATAGACATATTGGTCCAGATGTAGATGTACCAGCAGGAGATATTGGTGTTGGTGGAAGAGAAATTGGATACCTTTATGGTCAGTATAGAAGAATAAGAGGAGCTTTTGAAAATGGTGTTCTTACTGGGAAACCATTAGTTATGGGTGGTTCACTTATAAGACCGGAAGCTACTGGTTATGGGGTTGTTTACTTTGTAAATGAGATATTAAAGCATCAGAATGAGAAGTTTGAAGGGAAAACTCTTACTGTATCAGGATTTGGAAATGTTGCTTGGGGAGTTGCTAAGAAAGCGGCAGAATTAGGAGCTAAAGTAGTAACACTTTCAGGTCCTGATGGATATATTTATGATCCAGATGGAGTAACTGGAGAGAAGATAGAATATATGCTTGAGATGAGAAATAGTGGTAGAGATAAGGTTAAGGATTATGCTGATAAATTTGGTGTTGAATTCTTCCCTGGAGAGAAGCCTTGGGGTGTGAAAGCTGATATTGCTATTCCTTGTGCGGTTCAAAATGAGATTGATATTGAAGAAGCTAAGAAGATTAAAGAAGCAGGTGTTAAATATTTGGTTGAAGCTGCTAATATGCCGACTTCTTTAGATGCAATGAAATATCTTAGAGATGAGGGAATAATAATTGCTCCTGCAAAAGCAGCTAATGCTGGTGGGGTTGCTACTTCAGCACTTGAGATGTCTCAAAATAGTATGAGATTGAAGTGGACAGAAGAAGAGGTAGACGAAAAACTACACAAAATAATGGAACATATTCATAAGGTATCAAAAGATGCAGCAGAAGAATATGGATATGGATATGATTTAGTATCGGGAGCTAATATAGCAGGATTCTTAATAGTTGCTGAAGCTATGAGTATACAAGGAATATATTAAAAAGATAAGAATATTTGAGACTGAGTGGTCAATAGCCACTTGGTCTTTTTTAGTTTGCTCATTTTAGTGAAAGTAGCTAGTTTAAATGATTTTATAGTACGAATATTTTTTCTGTGTTTTCGGTTGCTAAACATATATTAGAGTTAAAAATTGATATGATAAAAAGAAAAGATCCCATTTTAGTAAATGATATTGCTCGTGTAGATATGAATTGCAAAATAATAAATTTTTATTTTTTTGCAACTAAATATTGTAGTCATCATGATCCGTTTAATTATCCTATTTTTGACGCTTATGTAGAAAGAGTATTGCTGGAATTAAATAGAAAAGATATTGACAGGTATATATGGCAATTGGGAAAAGAGTATTTTCCTAGAAAATATTAAGATTGAGGAAAAAGATTATGAAAGTTTTAAAATCTTATATGCTTTATTTATATATGATATAATGACAGGTGAGAAAGAGATTTATATTTCGAGAACTATCTTTAAGGTATGTAAAAAAGTATTTTTAAGTAAGAGTAAAAATGATTTAAAATCGAACAGTCGACCATTAATAGATAAAAAACAATGGGAGGTCGACAAAAGGCTTAAAACAAAGCTTTATAAGAGATATTAATAAAAAATTCTAATACCAATATATTAAATTATGTATTATAATTGTAGGTAGACAGTATTAGCTTATATAGGATTGAAATTTCAATCTTATATAGGTACAGCCTTTTAATAGAACTAAAGTAGAATGTAAAT
>JAUNVB010000045.1 GCA_030537835.1 Andreesenia angusta
TACCTGGCTTTTCATTACCCGGTTTGTCATTGCCTGGCTTTTCACTGTCCGGTTTATTATTTTCTGATTCATTATTATTAGAATCTGGATTCGGTTCTTTTGGATCTGGGGTCACTGAATTTGGTGGAGGATTTGAACCTCTATATATATATTTACTATCTCCTTGAACTATTTCATCTGTTCCAACTTCTGAATTATTCCTAAAGATTTCTGATCCTACTTTGCCGTCTTTTTTTATATTCAAGATATCTTTTCGAATTCCACTACCATCTTCAGCATGTTCAAACCCATAGTCTGATCTATACATAGTATTTAAATTTAATTTACTTGCATCCTTTACTCTTATACGTCCATCTTCTAATACCTCTACTGCCTCTATATTAAAATCTGTGTGAAACTTTGGCTTCGCATCTTTACCATATACATTTGTTATCGCTTTCTCTACTTGCTCTTTTGCTGCCATTTCAATATTGTATCTAATTTCATCATCATCATAATTTACATCTTCAACTTTCCAATCGAAAAGATTATCAACATCTATAATATCTCCATTCTGAATATTCAATGTTCCATCCTCATTAATCACATTTCCACCTATTTCAGAATCTCTAATTATAGCTTCTTCTTGTATCTCTAATGTTGGTGCTCCTTCTAATACTAATTTAATTTCATAGATATCTTGGGCTGTATTTCTTGCTGTATTCGTCTTTAAATCAGGATTAGCTCCTAATAAAAGCCTAAAGGATGTATTATCGCTTAATCCTTCTCCAGCTAAAGATTCTTCTATTAATTCTCCAACCTTATCTTTATCAGTAGATGTATCAAAGTCTATTGTATTAGATTCTACTGCTATAAATGGCTTTACTATTTCAGCTCTATCTCTTCCCTTATCTTCATCCGGCGTCCCATAATATCTATATAGTTCTGGATAAAAGTATCTATTTTCTCTGAATAAATATTCTCTTGTAATATCCTTATTATTTACCAAATATTCATCTGTAGTTACTATTACTGCACGTTTAATTGAATCTATATAGATATCTGCCATCTGATTCAATAAATATTCTAATGTATATCCTCTTGCAAAATTATAGTTTAATGCACCATTTCCTTTTATATGACTGAATCCATATACATGATCTGACATGCCTGAACGTAAATCTTCAAATGAAAAATCTGCTTTAGTATAAAATGGACCACCTTCATATCCTACAGATATTCTTAGATTATCAACTTTTGCTTCTGCTACTTGAATATTTATGATAAAGAATATAAGTAATGTGCTAATAGTTAAAATATATTTGATTTTGTTTTTAATATTACTATACATTATAATCACCTTTTTGTAATATTTAATTACTGTTGAATAAAGTCGCCATTTAATATAACTTCATATTCTTCATCTGTTAATTCGTAGTTATAGGCTAATTTATACCATTCCTTAGTTTTCATTTTTAAATCAATATCATATACTTCTGGATAAATTGTTTTAGCCATCCAATATATTCCAATAATCCTGTTTGCACTAGGTGGTTTAGATACCCAAGAAAATGGATCTTGTGGAACAGTATAAACTGCATCATCTTGTACAGCCTTTACATTTTTCCATCTTTCATCATTCATAACAATATCCCCTAGACCTCTATTATTTGCAATTACTATATCGGGATTCCATTCTAATATCTGTTCCATATAGACTGTTTGACCTGGTTTTCCTCCCTGTGCTTCAGTTTCTGCAGCATTTTCAGCCCCTATTAGATTTAGTATTTCCGTGTGAGCTGTTCCATCTAAATCAGCTCCTAAACCATCATCACTAGTAGTCTGATATACCTTTTTCTTTTCCTTTATATCTTTTTTACCTTCTTCAGCAAAAGATATTGCTTCTTCAGTAAACTTAGCAAGCCTTTCGGCTCTTTCTTCTTCGCCTAATAGCTCACCTAGTACTCTAAATGCTTTTGCTGTATTTTCTAAATCCGCTTTTATAAATATAGTTGGTTTATTTGTAGTTTTCTGTACTTCATCTAAGTCTTCTTTTATCGTTTTTTTCATTTCTCCGATATCTATTATAATATCTGGATTTTTATTTATGATTTCTTCATAATTTATTTGTCCTTTTCCTCCATATAATTGCCCTGTAATCGGTAAATCCCTTGGTATGTCTTTTTGAATATATTTAGGTAAATCTGCTAAAGAAACTAATTTTTCAGGTGCAATCATGGATATCATCATCTGCGCAACTCTTCCTGAGGGAACTACAGTTTCAATATTTTTAGGTAGTTCGTTCTTTCTTCCAGCTGAATCAATAAATATATTCGTATTAGAGGAACTACTTTCTTCAAAATGTGCATCTGTTTCATTTATTATTGGTAGACTGGTACAACCAATACTTGAAATTAATAAGCTTATTGTAAATATCAATATGCTGACTTTTTTAATATAAAACTTATTATCCATCTTAATCCTCCTTTATCATATAGATTTTACCTGTTTGAGGATCTTGATAAACTTCCCCTAAATGCTGATAACTATCTGACCCTTCTGCTATCTCAACATCTTCATTACCAACACTATTAAATTGACCTTCTTCTAATTCAGTTATATTCTGCTTTTTTATTCCAATATCGACATTCCAATGCGTAATTAAAGCAAGCATAATACCTACAGCTAAACATAGCATAACATCAGATAAATTCGATAATCCGTCTATCGGGTTCATATCCTCACTATTATCATTCCATCTGATTTTCTTTATTTTTTTATTTCTTCTCAAGAATAGCGACCTCCAATACTCCCTCAGTTAAAACTTCTAATACTGACATATAGTTGCTATACCATCCTTTTCTTATTATTGATATTATATAGGCTACTGCTGCGCATATTAAACCTGCAATTGTTGTATCGAATGCTACAGACAGTGATGTTGATAAAGTAGTAACATCTCCTCTACTTAGTGCAACTATCCCTGGTCCCAGTGGTATAAGTGTTCCTAATAGTCCTAATATAGGCCCTAATTTTGCAATTATATCACTACTTTTCACTCTTAGATTGTAATGTGAACTTTCTTCTTCTAATAATCTCTCAGCTAATGCATATAAAGTGTCGTCTGTTAAATCTGGATGATTTAATAATTCTATTAAAACTTTTTTTTGTCGACTCAATATATGACTAGATCTTATACTCTTAATAATATTCTCAGGTTCTTTCTGTATCTTATCTAATAATTTTGGCATACTAGCCTTTAAATGTCGTCTTTCTGTAAAAAACTCACTTATTATTACCCCTATTTGAACTATTGTAAAAGCTATCATAATTATAAGTATCAATATTACTGGATTCTCTATAGACTGTCCTACAGCGTGCAAGATTCCTTTTATATTCTGTCCCATTAATTTTTGTTATTCAATTTATGCTTTGATGAATAACCTTATTCACCTCTTTCTTGATAAATATGTTTTTTATAATAATATGAAGAGATAGATTTACTATCTCTTCATAAATTATTATTTTTTATTACTTGCCATAATAATATCCATATATGCCCAATGTTCTTCTTTTACATCTATATACGTTTTTAAATCTTTTTTGTTTTCATAGAACTTTGGATCCTTTCCTAGCAATCTATTTACTATTGCTACTACTTCTGCTCTTGTGATATTATTATCTGCTCCAAAATCTCCATTTGGAT
>JAUNVB010000023.1 GCA_030537835.1 Andreesenia angusta
TTATATCTGCTGTTCATTTTTCAAAATTCATCCGTCGCTATCTCGCGACTACTTTATATACTATAGCAGTTATTAAACTTTATGTCAATAGAATTATTATGTTTTTTTATTTTTAATATTTTCTCTAAATTTCAATAGGTTAAGACCCTTAAATATTAGTATATAAAAATTGTTAGTAGAATATAGTATTTATATATCTTATAAAATATAAGTTATATAGTAAATTTGAATTCTTTTATATTATAGTAAAAAATAAACTCAAATTAAATCTTTTTTAACTATAATAAAAACACAAACAAGCCAAGCGAGTGTTCGCTTGGCTTGTTTTCCGCCCATTATGAAACTTTAAAACCTTCAATTATTAAATTCATATGCTATCTGTATCCCTTATTCTTATAACCTCTTATTTATTAAATCTATAATATAATTATATCAAGTCGAATATTTTATTGCTTCAAAAATATTTGCAAATTGTTTTTTTATAAAAACACTTACAACTATCTTTATAACTCGTTTTATTGACACTTTATCTTTATTTTCCTTGTAAATATTTTAGAAATAAATAATTTTATACTACAGATTCACATATCTCATTTATTGCATCTATACATTTATCTATTTCATCTTCAGTATTAAATGCACCAAAACTAAATCTCACTGTTCCTTGTTCAAACGTTCCCAATGTCTTATGTGCTAATGGTGCACAGTGAAGACCTGGTCTAGTATATATCTCAAATGCTGAATTTAAAATATATCCTATTTCTGAAGAATCCTCTTCTCCTATATTTATAGAAACTACTGGTACCCTTTTAGAGAAATCTTCAGGTCCATATATATTAATCAAATCATTCTTTCTAAGTTCAGATATGAATTTTTCAGCTAATTTTTCTTCATCTGCTCTAATTTTATCTATACCTATTTTATTAATATATTCTATACCAGCGGCAAGTCCTGCTATTCCTGGAGTATTTGGTGTGCCAGTTTCTAATCTATCAGGCATCATCTCTGGTTGAGTTAAAAGAGCCGACTGACTACCAGTTCCACCCTCTTTTATTGTATTTAGTTGAATCTCTGGATTCACATACAATCCACCAGTTCCTTGTGGCCCTAAAAGACTTTTATGCCCAGCAAAACCTAATATATCTATTTTCATCTTTTTTACATCTATATCATAAGCTCCTGCTGTCTGTGCTCCATCAACCATGTATCTAATATCTCTACTATGCGCAAGCTTCCCTATTTCTTCTACAGGAAAAATTGTGCCTGCTACATTAGATGCATGAGTTGTCACTATAAGTTTCGTATTATCCTGAATTGCATCTTCTACTTTATTTAAATCAAGGCTGCCTTCTTTATCACATTCGACTATAGTCAATTCTATAATACCTCTATCCTTTAGAGTTGTAAGAGGTCTTAATATAGAATTATGCTCCATAGTTGTAGTAATTACATGATCCCCTTTCTCTAGAAAACCTTTTATACCCATATTAAGAGCTTCTGATGCATTAGAAGTAAATGCTATATTCATAGGATCTTCTATATTAAAAAAATTTGCAACTATTTCTCTTGAATCATATATAATTCTTCCTGCTTCTAATGCCATTGCATGACCTGAACGTCCAGGATTAGCACAATATTTAGTCATGACTTCATAAACTCTATTATAAACTTCCTTAGGCTTAGGAAATGTTGTAGCTGCATTATCTAAATAAATCAAACTATCACCTTCTCATTTCACTATTTTAATATTTAACTCTATTATAACAAAAATATTCCCATATTATATCTTTTGTTAAACTATGGTATAAAAAAATATAATAAGTTTTTATATATCTTAAGAGGGTATCTATAATATAGAGGTGATTTTATGAAAAAATTAGATTCAGCAATAAAGTATTCTGCAGCCTTAATAGGAGCGGCCCTCGCTGTATTGACTGGTATAGCCGTAAAAGATATAAAGAAAACGAAAAAAACCAAATAAAATAGATTCTATAGAGTGATTATATCACTCTATTTTTATATCAATATATTTCTATAAAATTATGAGATGAATTATTGTTATCCTTTATCTGCTTTGATATAATTATATATATGATTATCAACTAGAAGGTGAATAGTATGAGTATACGTATGAATATAATAGAGCTAGCTATAAGACTTTTTGGTCCAAAATCTTTTTTAGAAAAGAGTGAGGATAATTTTGATAAAGTCTTAGATAGAATAGAGAAAAATCAAGAATCTAAATTAAATACGAATATTCTTAAAGGAAATTATTTAAAAATAGATAGTTTAGATGATCAAACAATTTATCGCATTAAAAGAGACAGACTAAAGAAAAATAAAGTCATTTTCTTTCTCTTTGGTGGAGGTTTCGTATCCCCACCTACTAATTTTGATTTTAAATATATTCGTTTTTTACTTAAATATTTAGATTGTGAATTTATTATGCCTATCTATCCGTTGTTTCCAAAGAAAAAACTCTCACAAATTGTAAAATTCACTTATAAAGCTTATTCTAAAATTCTAGAAGAATATGATAAAGAGCAGATTATATTTTTAGGTTTCTCATCGGGTGCATCTCTTTGCTTATATTTACTTAACTATATGAATATGAAACGTATTAAACCTGAATATCCCAACTTAATGATTCTATCAAGCCCTGCAGGAGAACTCCCTCCAAATCAAAATATATTAAAAAAAATGAAAGAATTAGATAGTAAGGATGTCATTTTATCTCCTATATTTATTTCCGAATTGAGTAAACGATTAGCTGAACCTGAATATCCAAAACTTGAGTCAACATTGGATCATAATTTAAAAGACTTTCCTCCTATTAAACTATTATATGGAGAGAAGGAAATATTCTACTCCTATCTGCCTTCTTTTAAAAAAGCAGAGTCTAAATACAATATGAATATTGAATATATTATAGGAAAAAATATGCCCCACTGCTGGCCCATTATTTTAAATACACCCGAAGGAAAGGAAATTACTAAAAAAATAATTAATATAATAGATAGATCCTAGGTATATAATAAAACCCTAGAATTCAGTCTTAATTGAATTCTAGGGTTTTTTGATTAAATCTATCTCTTTCTATATATATATAGTCCACCTAATATAGATAGTACTCCACCACTTATTAAAGTGATAGTATCTATTGGACTTCCAGTTTGTGGAAGCTTTTGATCTCCTGATGGTGTAGTTCCTCCACTCGGAGTTTTTCCTCCTGGCTTATCACCTGGTTTGTCATCGCCTGGCTTATCACCACCTGGTTTCTTACCACCCGGTTTCTTACTTGGCTTCTTTTTCTTCTCTCCACCTTCTATAGGAGTAGCAGATCCAGGTCTTTTACCATTAGGGTCTTCTTTTTTATTACTATAATCAAGTACTAGTCTTGCCTGACTATCGAATAAATCATCTTGATCTGCATCTATTTCTATAAATATTTCTGTCTCACCAGTTTTATTTCTATTTATTAAAAATATTTTTGGCTTAATGACTTCTTTTTTTGAATCGTCGCTTGAATCAGTAATAGTATATTTGATTTTTTGTACTATTCCTGCTTTAGATTTATTAGTAGTAAAATCTCCTTCATATGCACTAATCGATAGTATGAATCCAAGGCTATCATTAGTTTCTAAAGGAGCTGTATCTATATAAATTTCTGATTTTCCATCTTTTTCTACTACTATTGCTTCTCCTAGAACAGCTAAGCTTCCTTTAGCATCCTCATCTGAATCCTTTTTCTTAAGCTTAACAGGAACTTTATAAAATTTTTCAGCTACTACAGATATATTATCATCATTATTTATAGATTCTGGAGTTTTAACTTTTATTGTATACTTTTTACTAAAATCAAATTTTAAATTCCCCGAAAATGTCTTGCTTGCATTGTCCTTTGCGTATTCTCCAGATAAATCTATTTCAGACTTTCCATCTGATAAGCTTATAGCTTTAAAACTTGGTATATTTGCATTCTCAAAATTTATTGTAGTATCACTAGTAGATGTGATTTTATTAAAATTAATATTTCCTTTATTTATATCTATATATGCGATCTTACCTTTTCCGTCATTATATTCAACTACTAGAGCTACGTTCTCCTTTTCTCCACCAGCTTTAGTTAGTGATTCCCCAAAACCTAGCTTTAAATCTTCTATTATATTTCCAGATGAATCTACAAATGATATAGGTACAAAATAATATTCTTTTATACTCTTATCTTTGATATCATTAATTTCTGTCTTCTGTTTAAATTCATCTATTTTCATTTCAATAGCATTTTGAGTCTCCTCTTTATCAGCTAACGACTCACTATCCATATAATTACTAGTAAGCATCATAAGCGCTGCTAGTGAAACTATGGCTAATTTCTTTTTCATATCAATCATCTCCTCTATCATATAATATTATCAATATGCTCTATATTATACAATCAATTTCAATCTATTGCATCGTCTTCTTGTAAATCCCCCTCTTCAATATATTCTTCATCTAAGGGTTCATCCATCTCTGCCTTCACTATTAATCTCATACTTCCATTTTCATTGCAAGTCACTATAGTTAAACTTCTTTTTCCTTCTTCATCATTTAAAACATCGTATCTATATGGATTTACCATTTCGGTAGTCTTAACATAGTAGTCATATTCTCCAAATAATGTAGTGATTTTTATAAGATCATCTGGTTTCAATGTGTGAACCTTATTAAAAACCTCTGTATATACAGTACTACTATGACCTGATATCGCAAAATTTCCATATTCTCCAGGCATTTTAGTTTGAGTAAAATGACCTACATAATATTTTAAATGCCTCATCTCTGTACCTTCTACAATTATAGACTTCACTCCTATTTTAGGAATTTCTATAATTGCCAATTTTTCACCACCTAGAAGTGACTTCATTTCTTGAACTTGTTCCTGTGTAGGTGGATCAGAAGTAAGTGGTTCTTGCTTATCATCTAGCTTTTTTTCTAATTCATCTTCAAATTCATTAATCAATTGATTTTCTTTCACCTTAGTATAAGTTTTTAGACCAATAGCTTGAACTATAACGACTATCCCAATAGTAATTAATATCACTGCTATTACCTTTTTCATAAATCATTCTCCGACTTCTTCAATTTTTTATTCTTAACCATCAATATTTGAGCTAGTATACCTATTCCTAATTCATCCGGAGAGCTACTACCTATATCTATTCCTATAGGTGCATAAAGTTTTTCAAATTCTGATTCCGTAATGCCTTTAGCTAAAAGATTCTTTTTAATAGATTCTATTTTTTTATTACTACCAAGCATTCCTATGTATGCAAAATCTCTCTTTAATAGGCTCTCTAAAACTTCTTGATCTGCATAATGAGAATGTCTGCATACTGCAATATAAGTATTGTCATTTACAAGATAGTTCTTAAGATTCTCTACAACATCACCTAGTATTAATTCCCCATTTGGAAATCTCCTTCTATTACAGTACTCTTCCCTATCATCAAAAAGGGCAATATCAAAATTTTGTGTTCTAGCTACATTATAAATATTAGTCCCAACATGGCCACATCCTATTATTAATAGCTTATTCTTAGGCTTAAATATCTTTATGAATACTTCTAATGTATTTCCACAATCATCATTAATATCATCTTTTTGAACTTTTACATATTTGTTCTCACCCGATATAATGCAGTCTTTTGCTTCCTTTACAGCTTTGTATTCTAAATTTCCTCCACCTATAGTTCCATAACTACTACCATCTTGAAATACAGCCATTATCATACCTGGTTTGCCTGCTGATACTCCTGTTTTTTTTATAGAAGTCAATAATGCAGCCCTTTGTCCATTTTCTACCTTTTCAATTATCTTATTAAAAATATTAAATTCCAATATTAATTCCCTCTTTATATTATACTTACCACTATTTTATATAATAACACATTTTTAATATGCTTTTTTAGTTTTCTTCATTATTCAAAAAGTATATTATAGCCTCTAAAACTCCACCTGCAATCGATCTTGCTTTATCAGATATACTAAAACAATGATCTTGCACATCTCTAGGGTCTATATCAGCAATTTTTAGCCCTTTCTTAATATACAAACCTTTATTTATTAATCCTCTCAAAACTCCATCTATACTTGCCTTAACAGGAGTGTCATCTATTAAAGCAATTATATCATCTTTTCTAACGATATCGGATATTTTAGCTCTATGCTCAATATATCCCGAACTAGGAGCATGTATAACCCTCTCTTTAGAAAAACCGCCAATATTCCCTGGTATTCCTGTATCTGCTATTGCAGGACCTTCAGTTATTACTTTCCCTAAATAATGTCCTCTTTGAGTCTCTATAACAGCATCAACATCAATACCTGCTTCAAATCCTGGTCCTAGCGCAATAACTATATCTGCCATATTTTTATTTGTACCAAGATTTTTCTTTGCTAAAATAGCATCTACTACGATTTTAGGTCGTATAATCTTTATATACTCGCCCTTTTCATCTATTACAATTGGAATTTCATTATTATCCCATGCTTTTACAATACTATTTAGATCATTTACTCTCCTGCCTTTTACTCCCTCTATATCTATTTCACCATCATAAATAGCTTGAGCAAAAGATACAGTTCTTCTTATAACTAGAGGAGCCTCTAAATCAAGCATTAAAACTCTAAACCCACATCTATGCAGTCTATAAGCAACACCTGTAGCTAAATCTCCTGCTCCTCTTATCACTACTATATCTCTCATTATAATCACCTTATTTGAACTTATTCAAATCTTCTTTTCTATCTATATCAAAAAATTCTATTGGACTACCTATTTTAAGATAGATTACCTCATCCTCATAATAGTCTATTAGAGTTCTACCTCCATCGTCTTTATCTAATTTCAGTAAATCTTTTGCAAACCTTTTTGGAAAATATAATGGATTTCCTATTTTCTTAATTTCATTTTCATAATAAATCGGAACTATTATTTTGTCTTTTAAAACCCCTCTATCTCTAATTGCTTTTATTGTTTCATATGAAATCATAGGTTGATCTCCCACAAAAAACATATATCCAAGACTATCGAGATTAGAATTATTTACTCCCAATTTAATTGAAGCACTCTTCCCTTGTAAATATTCATTATTTAAAACAGTTTTAAAATCATATTTATCACCTAATGATTTTATTTCCTCATCTCTATAAATTAATATCTTTTCATCTTGATCAAATACATAATTAGACAATCTTTCTAATATATTTTCCAATAGAGGTTTATTATTAATATCTTTAATCATTAGTTTATTAGAGCCAAACCTTCTAGACATACCAGATGCCATAATAATTAAACTCACCATTATTCTATCGTATTATTCTTAAAACTAGTAATATATATATCTTTAATTCCTAAGCTTTCTGGTATTTCTTCTTTGATTCGTCTGCCAACCTCTAATAATTCTTCCGTATCAGCCTTATTCAATAAGAGATATCTTTCCTTATCTTCACTATTCTTAAATAATCCTTTTGGATGAACTACTAAATCGGCTATTATATCCACATCTAAAAATTCTTCTCTATCATTGATTTCTAAAATATCTTTGAAAATCTCAAGACGATGTATTGTATCTTCATCGATATCTTTTCCATATGCATCCAATCCGATTATACCTATTACTATATCCGTACAATTAGGTATTAATGGTTCCCCATCTCTAGGTGCTTTTATAGGTCTTCTCTTAGCACCATCTGCCTCAATTAATATATAATCAAAAATATCTTCATTTGCTATATAATCTATAGTCTCTTCTTCTAAGCCTTTTACCTTATCTTTTCTTGTTATCTCACCCATTATTACAGTTATGCTTCCGTCTTTTGCAACAGATTTCAATATTTCTTCATCTTTACGCAAGTCTCTTAGAGTTAAAAAATTATCGTATTGATCATCTTGAGGAACCATCATACATGTAGACGTAGTAACCAATACTTTTTTTCCTAATCCTTTTAATTCCTCTGCAAGTCTATAAAGAGTAGTAGTTTTTCCTCCACCACCAACTATTGATACAACTTGTCTTTTATTTAAATCTAAACCGAAATATCGATATAAATTCACCTAATCACCTCGAATATTATTTTCCAAAAGGACATACAGGATATTCACAAGGTTCACAATTCAGACAAAGACCACCATGGCCTAATTCTGCTATATCTTTTTTCTCTAGTTTTTCCTGAGTAAATATTCTAGGTAATAGTAGATCTAGTACTGTCACATTATGAAACATTCCACATGCAGGTATTCCAACTATAGTAGAAGAACCTTTATATGCTAATAGAAACATTGCCCCAGGTAAAACTGGTGTTCCATAAGTAACAATTTCGTCTGCTATACCTCTTATTGCTACTGGAGTAACATCATCAGCATCTACCGACATCCCTCCCGATAGCATTATTAAATCTGCTCCTTTTTCTATTAGAAAGTTAATCTCTTTTTTTATTAACTCTTCATCATCAGGTGCAAATCTAATATCTATTACTTCTCCACCTAAACCTTTAGTCTTTTTCTCTAAAACTGCTCCAAATTTATCCTCTATTAGTCCTTCATAAACTTCTGTTCCTGTTACACAAATTCCTACTTTTAATTTCTTTAATGGTACTATATTTATTATTTTACCATATTTATCCTCTATTTCCTTTAATTTATCAAGTTTTTGCTTCTTTATTGTAAGAGGAATGATTCTTGTAGCCGCTACAGTCATTCCTTTTTCCACTAGAGTATTTGTATGTCTAGTTGCCATCATTACCATATCTATTGAGTTTATTTGGAATAAGGCCTCTGTATTTATCTTTAAAATACCTCTCTGCTCAGCTATTATTCCAATTTTTCCCTCAGATGGTTTCGTTTGACTTAACCCTTCTCCTTTTGTTGCTTTAACTATTATCTCAGCCGCTTCTTCTTCGTGTATCTCATCTTTTCCAAATTCTATAACATATATATGGTATTTTCCCATTTTTTTTAAATGTTCTATATCCTCTTCTTTAATTATATGTCCTTTTTTAAAGGCAGGTCCTTTGTATTCGTCTTTAACAATCTTTGTTAAATCATATGCTAGTAAAGAACCTATACTATCCTCAACTCTTACTTTCTTCTTCACTCTATATCATCCCTTTTTTTATATATTAGCCTCTATTTTAAATACAAATAATATAGAGCCTAATCTATTATAAGATTAAGCCCTATACTCATACAATTATATCACTATTTAATTATATCATTTATTCTACTTCAATTTCCATAAATTCAAAATTTATTACATCAAATAATCCTTTATCAGTTACTTTTATATCAGGTATAACTGGTAATGCTAAAAAAGCTAGATTCATAAAAGGATCTACTCCTTCATTCACCCCTAGATTTCTTGCTATTTTCATCATATCTTTTAGCTTATTATCTACATATTCTATGCTCCTTGTCGTCATAAGTCCGGATATATCTAACTGTAGTTTATCTAGAATCACACCTCTACTTGAAATTGCAATTCCGCCTTTCATACAGTCAATTTCTCTTATTACATTCAATATATCTTCATCGTTATCTCCGGCAATAATAATATTATGACTATCATGAGCAATAGTTGTACCAATTGCACCATCTCTTATACCATAGCCTCTTAAAAGTCCTGAAAAAACACCAGATTTCCCAGTATGTCTCTCTACTACGACTATTTTTATTATATCTGTTTTAGAAAAATTATATAGATTATCTTCAAGTTCTATTTCTTCTATATGATTTTTAGTTATTAAATCATTTTTTACTATATCTATTATATTAGCTTTAGACCTGTCTTTCTTTTTAAATTTAATCTGAATATCCTCTTTAGATATTTCTCTTATATTAACTTTAGACATTACCCTTTTGTCTATATATTCAGAGAATTCTACAATAGTTTTTCCATTTTCTGATATCAATTTACCGTCTTTATATACTTTTTTTGCAACTATATTATCTAAGTTTTCAAAAACTACTAAATCGGCTTTATATCCTGGAGCTATAGCTCCTCTATTTTTTAAATTATATGCCTCTGCTGCATTTAAGCTCGCTATCTTTATAGCATCTATAGGCTCTATACCGTGATTTACAGCCATTCTTATATTATTATCTATGCTTCCATCTTTTATTAAATCTTCAGGATGTCTATCATCTGTACAAAATAAAATTCTTCTTAAATTATCTTTATTTACGCCTTTTATTAGCTCCGGTAAGTTTTTTGCAGCACTTCCTTGTCTTATTAGAATATACATTCCTCTCGATATTCTTTCATTCATCTCTTCTACTGTTGTACATTCATGTTCAGTTCTTACACCTGCTGATATATATGCATCTAAATCTTTTCCCCTTATAACTGGGCCATGACCATCTATAAACTTATCTTCTGCTATCTTTATCTTATCAACTATATCTTTTCTTCTCTCTACTACACCATAAAAGTCCATTAGTTCTCCAAGTCCTAAAACTCTTTTATCATTTATAAATTTTTTTAATTTTTCTGCCGTAAGAACGGCTCCCGATGTCTCAAAAGGAGTGGCCGGAACACAGGATGGTAACATAATATATACATCAAAAGGTAATTTTTCTGTCGCTTTTAATATATATTCAATACCTTCAAGACCAGAAACATTGCCTATTTCATGTGGGTCGGCAATTATCGTTGTCACACCTCTTTCGGCTAGGGTCTTCGTAAATTGAGCAGGTGAAACCATAGAAGACTCAATATGAACATGAGCGTCAATAAAAGAAGGAGAGATATAATCTCCTTCTAAATCTATTACAGTTTCTGAATCGTATTCACCAAATCCCATAATTCTTCCATTTTGTATTGCGAGAGAGTCTTCTATTATTCTATTATTAAATACATCTACTATTTTACAATTCTTAAATAACAAATCTGCTTTTTTCTTCGGATTTATCATAACTCTCAACCTCGTCTTTGTCCTCTTTTTTATTTGATATAGCTTTTAATATTTTATCGGGTGATGCAGGAAGACTGTTTATTCTAACTCCTACTGCATCGTATATAGCATTTAGGATTGCAGGTGCAACATAGGTCATAACGGGCTCTCCTATTCCTTTTGCTCCATAAGGTCCTGTTGATTCAGGATCCTCTATTATTATTTTCTTAAGTTTCGGCATATCACTAGAAGTTGGTATTAAATAGTTTGTAAATCTATTATTCTTCATATTTCCATTTTTTATATTTAAATCTTCATATATAGCATATCCATAACCCATTGCAAAACCACCATCCATCTGACCTTCTATTAAGTCTGGATTTATGGCCTTACCAACATCTTGTGCTGATACTGCTCTTAAAATCTGCACTCTTCCTGTAAGGGGGTCCACTTCTAATATCACGCCACAAGCACCAAATGTATATGGCCAATATGGAGAACCTTGTCCATCCTCTTCAGACATCATAGTAGTTTGAGCTATAAATACTGCCTCTTCTCTTAGAAGACCTTCACAATCATCTTCGGAATAGATTTTTTCAGCTAGTTCTTTCAAACTGATCTTTCTATCTTTTTCAAATTTAAGAAAAATATAATTATCTTTTATATCTAGACCCATACTAGTATTTAATCCCAGATAAACTGATGCTTTTTCTAATAATTTATCTCTTAGCTTCTCTGAAGCGAGTTTCACTGCATTTCCAGAATTATAAGTCTGTCTACTTGCTGCTGCAGTTCCTGTATCTTTCGTTAAATCTGTATTACAATGTCTATGATTTATTATCTCTATTCCAGAT
Source organism: Andreesenia angusta (assembly GCA_030537835.1). Classification (GTDB taxonomy): domain Bacteria; phylum Bacillota; class Clostridia; order Tissierellales; family Gottschalkiaceae; genus Andreesenia; species Andreesenia angusta_A. The sequence goes on from JAUNVB010000023.1 coordinate 11,790, forward strand.
TTAAAAGGCTCTGCTGCCATTTGAACCATTACAGTATCTGAACCTTGTCCACATTCTGTTGCCTCTAAATATATATTTACTTTACCATCTTTATTTAATTCTGCTTCTGCAACTGATACGTCTGGAAATCCATTTCCATATCCCGTTCCATAAAAAGTTGCACCATAACCTACCCCTATATTTTCCTTATCCTTAAACTCTTCTGATTTAATTTCTTTTTCTATATATTCTTTAACACTTTCTATACATCTATCTAATGGAACAGATTCTGATAACTCTTGTCCCGTTGCTGTATTAGAGCCTAATTTAAATATATTTTTCATTCTAAAATCTATAGGATCGATTCCTAATTTCTCCGCTAATATATCCATCTGTTGCTCATGTCCTACAGGTGGTTGAGTCGCACCAAAGCCCCTCATAGCACCAGCAAAAGGATTATTAGTATAAACTGCATGTGATTTTATATCTACATTCGGTATTTCATAAGGTCCTGTACCATGGACTCCACACTTTCTCATAACATTATAAGCCCATGATGCATATGCTCCTGTATCTCCAATAAATTCTGCTTTTAAAGCTTTCAATTTTCCATCTTTAGATGCTCCAGTCTTATACTTCATAACGACAGAATGTCTCTTAGAGTGAGCTAAGAAAGACTCCTCTCTATTATATATAGTCTTTACCGGTCTATTTAAAATATATGTTGCAAGTGCTAAGTGAATTTGCATAGTTATATCTTCTCTTGCGCCGAAAGCACCTCCAACAGCAGGATTTAGATATTTTATTCTATCTTCCGATATATCTAAAGCTTCTGCTATTTCCATCCTATCAAAATGAGGATATTGAGATGATACGGAAACAACTATTCTTCCATTTTCCATATACGCTATCCCGGCTTCTGGCTGTAAGAAAGCATGATCAACCATACCCACCCTATATTCATTTTCAACTATAATATCAGATTCTTTAAACCCTGAATCTATATCTCCTTTTTTTAGATTATAGGTATACATTAGATTATCCTCTTCATCATGAACTCTAGGAGAATCCTTTTTCATACCTTCTTCTGCAGAAAATACTCCTTCTAATTCTTCAATATCAACTTCTATTAATTTTAGAGCTTCTTCTGCAATCTCTTCTGTTTCTGCTACGACGAATGCTAATGGATCTCCTATTCTTCTTACCTTCTTCTCACAAAATGCTTCATGATCTTTAAGCAATACACCATGATGATTTTTTCCCGGTATATCTTTTGCTGTAAATACTTTTAAAACCCCTTCTACTTTCTCTGCTTTTTCTATATCAATTTTATTTATCTTGCCATGCGGTATTGATGATCTAAGTGTCTTTCCATAAGCCATATTATCCATATATATATCTTGGGGATAAATCGTCTCTCCTTTTACCTTCGATTTAGCATCTATTCTAAAAATTCTCTTTCCTACTGAATCGTATTTATCCATTTTTAACACTTCTTTCTCTCTTAATTTCAGCAGCTCTTTTAACTGATTCAATCATTTTATTATAACCTGTGCATCTACATAAATTCCCTGAAATACCTATTTTAATCTGTTCTTCTGTAGGATATTCATATTTATCTATTATTGCCTTTGATGAGAGAACCATGCCTGGTATACAAAAGCCACATTGAACAGCTCCATTTTCTATAAATGCTTGCTGAGAAGGATCTAGTTCTTCATCATTTCCGATTCCTTCTATTGTCACTATATTTTTATCAATGCATTGAAATGCCAGAACCAAACAGGAGTCTGCTATTTCTCCATCTATTAGAACTGTACAGGCACCACATTCACCTTCTCCACAGCCTTCTTTAGTTCCAGTTAAATGCAATTTATCTCTTAACAAATCTATTAATCTATCTTTTCCATCAATCTCTATTTCATATTCTTTTCCATTAATATTAAATTTAGCCATTTATAACACCCACTTTGCGATCTAAGAAATAGTTTAATGCATTAAATAATGATTTATGCAAAGTTCCCTTTATTGCCTCAGACTTAAATTCCATAGAAGATCTGCCTTTAAGCCTTTCTTTTATCTCTTTATTTATTTCTTCTTTGCCATATTCAATCGTTTTTTTGTTTAAGGGCATACCAATAAGTTTGTCTTCTATATTCTTTTCTCTTATTCCATACCTACCTAATGCGCCATTAGCTATTCTTATATTCTCAATCTTCTTATCTTGTACTTTGACATAAACAGAGGTACATATCCTCGAAATCGCTAATGCATTTCTAAGTCCTAATTTTGAAAAACTTAAGAATTCATTCTCTTTTAAATTTTTAAATCTTATCTTAGTTAAAATTTCATCAATCTCCAAAACAGTTTTTCCTTTATCAAGAAATACATCTTCAAGAGCTATTTCTCTCTTTCCTCTAGTAGATTCTAATGTAACAATACTATTAAGAGCTAATAGTGGAGGGACTAAATCGGCTGCAGGTGAACCATTACATATATTCCCACCTATAGTACCTTTATTTCTGATTTGGGGTGAACCTACTGAATGAGCTGCTTCTGATAATGCTTTTAAGTTTTTAGGAAAATCTTCGTTTTCTAATTGTGTAAACGTTACCATAGAGCCTAATTCAATATTATCTTCCTCAATAGATATATCCTTTAATTCTTTTAAATCTGAAATATCTATTATGAAATCAGGTTTTATTTTTTTATTCTTGATTTCTATTACAATATCTGTTCCTCCTGCAATTAAATTTGAATTCTCAGGATTTTCTTTTAATTTCATAAGAGCCTCATCTAATTTATATGCCTTATAGTATTTAGAGCTCATAATTTCACCACCTCAATAAGCTTTATATTTTAAAAATAATACATTATTTCTCTATAATAGAATATATATACCCTTATATAATAAAATTTTAACAATATTTTTAAAAAAAAGAATTTTTAGTATAAATTTATATATGTACACCTTTATTTATCTAAATTCATACTCATCTTTATATATTATGAATTTAAAATAAATAAGAAATTATTCGATATAACAAGAAATTTAGAGAATTATAAAAAAGTATAGAAAAATCTATACTTTTAATCTCTTATAAAATCCGATATTATGGTCTCAGCCATTTTATAATTATCATAATTTTCATATTCTTTTATAAATTTTCTTTCTCTATTTTCATACATAGGATCATAATAATTTAAACATAGATCTTTTATTACTTCTTCATATTCTTTTCTATCTATTAGATTTATATATTCATCTACTTTTTTACTAGATATATATCTTTTTAATTTTTTTATAGCAATTTTCAACTCATCATCATCTTCGACTACATAGTCTTCTAAAATATTCTTAATTCTAAAATCTATATCAGAATTTAATTTTATCTTTCTACTGTTTATCATTTTATTATAAATTTTATCTGGTATGACAGCCTTACCTATTTTCTTCGATTCTCCTTCTAGGAAGAAGATCTTTCCTTTTCTATTTATTATATCTTCTGCTAAAAGTGACTCGAAAGTCTTTTGACTATTAGGTTCGCCTTTTCCAACACTCCCTAAAAAAGATCCCATATGGTTTGCATATCTCTCTAAATCTAATATATCATAACCTAATTCTTTAATATGATTTAATACTTTAGTTTTTCCTGTACCCGTATTTCCATATATTGTTATAAAATCTATCTGATCAAGGCTTTGATCAATAGTCTTCATTATGAATTGTCTATACTTCTTATAACCACCATTTATCTTATACACTCTAAGTCCTAAAGAATGTAAAAATCCTGCCACAGCTGAACTCCTATATCCTCCTCTCGCACAGAAAATTATAATATACTTATATTCATCATTTAACTTAAGATATCTTCTAAACATCTCTGGCAATTTTTTAGATACGAATTCTACGCCTTTTGCTTTTGCTTCTCCATATTCTCCATTATGATATAGCGTTCCAACTACTTTTCTCTCTTCATCATTTAAAATAGGTATATTTATGGAATTTGGAATAGTGAATTTCTTAAATTCACTAGGACTTCTAAGGTCTATATATATCTTATCTCCTGATAATTTCAAACTCTCTTCATAACTTATGGATTCATACATATTTTTTCCTACTTTCATATATTTTTCCTCATTTTATAAAATATATTATAACATAAAGATTATTTTTTCTTTTAAATAATTTAATAAAAAAATCTGGTTAATAATATTAACCAGATTTGCTTATATAAAAATTTTAATTTAAAGTCCTAATATTGCTTCTGCTACTAAGAAATATGTTATAAGTCCTATTGCATCTACCACTGTAGTTATGAGTGGTGCTGCCATAATAGCTGGATCTAGACCTAATGCCTGAGCTAATAGTGGTAGGATTGATCCTAATAATTTTGCTAGTATTACAATGAACATCATAGCTATCGATACAACTATTGCCACCATTATTCTTTCTGGATGCATTAAGTATATTCTCAAGAAATTCGTCAATGCTAATACGGCACCAACTAAAACACTTATTCTCAGCTCTTTCCAAACTATTAACCATATATCTTTTATCTTTAATTCATTTAAAGCCATACCTCTTATAATCATAGTTGAACTCTGAGAACCAGCATTTCCTCCAGTATCTGTAAGCATTGGCATAAAAGTTACTAAAATTGGCATCGCTATAAATGCATGTTCAAATCTTTCTAATATACCACCGTTTATAATTCCAGAAATCATAAGAACTAATAGCCATACAACTCGCGATTTTGCATGCTTAAATATACTAGTCTTCAAATACGGTCTATCTGAAGGTGACATACCTGCCATTTTCTCAAAGTCCTCAGTCGCTTCTTCTTGTAATGCATCTATTGCATCATCTACCGTTATAAAACCGAGTAGTCTTTTTTCTTTATCTACTACTGGCAGAGTCAATAAATCATAGTCTCTAAATATATGAACAACTTCTTCTTGATCGACATCAGTTGATACGAAGGGAAAATCTGTTTCCATAACATCTATAATTTTTTTATCATCATCTGATAAGATAAGAGTTTTTAAAGAGACTATTCCTTCTAAAATTCTCGTATTATCAGTTACATAGAAAGACTCTAAAATCTGTCCTGGTTCTGCATTAGTTCTAATAAAATTTAATGCTTCTTTTACAGTTTGATTATGTTTTAATTTCAAATAATCAGGATTCATAAGTCTTCCTGCACTATCTTCAGGATATCTTAAAAATCTATTTAATTGATTTCTCTTATCTGGATCGGCAAGCTTTAAAACTCTTGATACAGCGTTTGCTGGTAGCTCTTCAAGCATATCAATAGCATCATCTGCTGCTAAGTCATTTACAACTTCTACGACTTCCTCATCTGTAAAAGCAGAGATTAAATTTTCCTGTGAATCTCCATCTAGATAAGAAAAGACGTCTGCAGCTTCCGTCTTTGGTAACATTCTAAATACTATTGCCGCTTCTGTTGATTTTAATTCATCAATAAAATTTGCAATATCAAATTTATGAAGCTTAATAATTTCATTATGGAGGCTTACCATATTTTTCTCGTCTAGCAATTTCTTTAGATTATCGAATACAATATTATCCATATCCAACCTCCCATATAAATATACTATAATCAATATTCTATCAATAATACTCTCTTTATGCAAATATAACCTATTGTTTTAGATATATAGTTGATATAGTGTTTTTTTAAGAATAAAATTCATTTTTCATCTTACAATTTTGTGCATATTTTATTTATATATTAATAAGTATAAAAGCTTTCTATAGTTTACAATTTATAATTTATATTATATCTATTTAAACTCTTTTTGCATATAAAATTTATGAAAATGTCTTTTTATAATAATATAAAAAAAAAGGTATCATAAAAATGATACCTTTTTATCTATATAATATTCTATTTATTATCTAACTACAGGATCTAATACTACGAAATTATTAACGTCAACTAATCCTTTATCTGTTATCTTCCACTCTGGAGATGTAGATAATGCTAAGAATGATAAATGCATGAATGGTGCATGTAATGTTCCACCCATTTGATTCTTAAACGTATTCTCTAAATCTTCCACAGTTTTACCAACTTCAGGTCCCTTTAACTCATCAGTTATAAGTCCTCCAACTGGTAGTGCAAGCTCTCCTACAACTCTTCCTTTATCTGCTAATACTAATCCTCCACCTATTTCTGCAACTCTATTTATAGCTACAGCAATATCTTTTAAATTAGTACCGATATAAGTTATATTATGAGTATCATGTGCTACTGATTGAGCTACTGCACCTGATTTCAATCCAAATCCTTTAACCATACATTTTCCGATATTTCCATTATGTCCATATCTCTCAGCACATCCTAGATATACTAAGTCTTGGTCAGTATCTGGTTGAACAATTCCACGGTTTACAGTAGTTTGAGCCTCTCCAGTTCCAGTTAAGTTTTGATCTGGTATAGCTTGGATATATCTAACTGTTGCAGTATTTCCTTCTGCTCTTATCTCTAAATCTTCTTCAGTTATATGTTTGATTATAACTGAGTTCTTAACAGTTTCAGGATAAGTGTAAGGAGGTAGATCTATAACTAATTGGTTATTTACAGCCACTAATTCTCCATTTATAAATACTGCTGAAACATCCATATTGTTAAGATCGTCTATAACTGCTATATCTGCAACTTTTCCTGGTAATAATGCTCCTCTATCTTTGAATCCCCAATAAGTTGCTGGGTTGATTGTAGCCATTTGAATTGCTTCAACTGGATCAACACCTTCTCTTATTGTTCTTCTTATAAGATCGTTCATATGACCATCTTTTTCTAAGTCAGTTGAAACCATATCATCTGATACTAAAATCAATCTTCTTGAATCTAATCCTTCTTCTGTAAGAGCTCTTATACACTCTGACATATTTCTTTGAGTAGATCCTTCTCTCATAAATACATAAACACCTTGTCTTAGCTTCTCAACACACTCATCTTTACCAGTAGTCTCATGGCAAGAACAGTTTCCACCACAAGCTACTATATGAGCTGCTAAGTCTGCTCCGAATAGTACTGGAGCATTACCATCAACTGGTCTACCTATACTCTTTGCATAAGTTGTCGATGCAATAAGGTCATCTATGATCTCAGGAGTATGCTTATAAACATGCTTAGTTAATGAGAAACCTTGAAGCTCTCCTATACCATAAATATTTGGATAATTTAATAAATCCTCCATATCTTTTGAGTTTACCTCAACTCCAGCTGTTTCAAGTCTAGGAGCATCTGGTGTTAAGCAAGGTACTTGAAGTCTAACATGGTTTGGAACCGCATTACACTCATCTGCCATTGCTTTCATAGCTACTGGACCTAATGCATTACCTATCTCATGAGGGTCTGCCATTAAGCAAGTAGTTCCTGATGGTATTGAAAGTCTTGAGAATTCAGTTATTGTAAGCATTGAACTTTCAAAGTGCATATGTGAGTCAATAAATCCTGGTGCTAAATATTTCCCTCTCACATCTACAACTGTTGTTTCATTTCCTATAAGCTTTTCACAATCTCCAACTAGAGCTATATAATCACCTTTTACTGCGATATCAGCTGTATATACCTCTCTAGTTATTACGTTTACTACATTACCTCCATATAATACTAAATCTGCGTATCTGTCTTCTGCCATTAAAACATCTATTATTTGTCTATAATCAATTGCCTGTTTTACATTTTTTGGTTTAAGTCCTAACAAGCCAGTCGCCTCCTTCCAATTAATCTTCTTCTATTAAATCTCTATATACATCCATATTATCAACAATGCCTATTATTGCCGCATCTATAGCAGCATCATGTTTTCTTGCTGCATTTCTCGATGCAGTTCCTTCAGCATAAATTATAACTTCTCCTATTCCGGCCCCTACAGTATCTACTGCTACAAAAGAGTCCCCAATAGGATTATAATCTAAATCTAAAGGTTGAGTTATCATAAGCTTTGATCCTATTAAACTATCGTCTTTTCTAGTAGCAACTAATGTTCCTACAACTCTTCCTAATAACATAAATTACTTCTCCCCTCTTCTTAAAACTTTTATTCCTTTTTCTTTAGCTGTATCCATTGCTAAGGGGGTTACTATAGTTTTAGGTGGTATCGAAATTGAACCTGTATTTCCTGCTAATTCTATAAGATCTTTAGATGTTATAATCTTAGGAAATTCATTGTTTTTTATCTTTTGTTCAACAACGATATTCTCTTCTTCTGTAGGCTCTACTTCTATATTTGCGTTCTTAAAAGCATTTAACATTCTTGTTATATATTCATTTGAAACTAGCTCTTTAATCCCTAATTTCTTAACTCTCTCTATATGCTCTTGAATTATCTCTGCTTGGAAAGAAACTTTAGTCTCTTCTCCTTTAAAAGTCCTTACACTCTGGAAATCAACGAGTACGGTCATTCCTCTCCAGATAGCCTGCCATAATAGTGTCGAAATGAAGCTGTCCTGTATACCATATGCCAATTTTGATATTGTATCTTGGGTTGCTAATGGAACTATTATTCCATCAACGCCTTCAAGTACCCTTTCAAATATAAGTTGGTCATATTCAGTAAAAGTCTTTCTAGGCTGAAGTCTTCTATTGATTTCTTGCATTCCTTGTTCACCTATTACACCAGCTCCACTGAAAGAAAACCCTACATCGTATGAAAATCCATAGCTATTTCTTGCTTGAACGAGTTCTGTTAAAGATTCATTTAATCCGTAATCTGTCCCTGTAAAAATAACTAAAAGATGAGTTTCTCCTGTTATAAAGCCGTCTCTGTCTTTCGAATTATTATATTTTACAGGATCTTTTCCTTTACTTATCCTTATACTTAAATCCTTTAAGACATCACTCGTTAGACTATCAATTTTCATACTCTAACACCTCTGAAGATTAATTATTCATTTCCTAATAGAACTCTTTCAACTTCTGAATGAGGTCTTGGTATTACATGAACAGAGATAAGCTCTCCAACATTTCTAGCTGCTTCTGCTCCTGCGTCTGTAGCTGCTTTAACTGCTCCAACATCTCCTCTTACCATTACTGTAACTAAACCAAAACCTATTTTTTCATATCCTACTAAACCAACATTTGCAGCCTTTACCATTGCGTCTGCAGCTTCTACTGCTCCTGTTAATCCTTTTGTTTCTACCATTCCTAATGCTTGACTCATTTCAAATCCTCCTCAAAAATATATAGTTTTAATTTTCATTTATTTTATTTTTTCTTTGTATCCTTTTTAGATTCATCTTTTTTTGAATCTTTTTTCTCGCTTGCTTCTTCTTTTAATGATTTAGCTTTAGCTTGAGTCTCTTTATCTGATTTTTTAGCTTTAAGATTCTCTTCAAAAGCCTTCATTAATTTATCTATTTCTTCATGTGGTCTTGGTATTACATGACTTGCTGCCACGTGACCAACTCTTTCACCTGCTTCTGAACCAGCATCTACTGCTGCTCTTACTGCTGCTACTTCTCCACCTATATGAATTACCACACTTACTGCTTTATCAACGCCTATAACTTTATCAAATCCTATAAGATTTACATCAGCAGCCTTACAAGCTGCATCTAATGCCGTCATAGCTGTAGTCAATCCTATAGATTCTATTATACCTAAAGCTGCTCTCATTAATAATCACACCTCCTGACACTTTAAAACTTAGAACTCTTCCCTATTGAATCTAGTGAAACTTTTGGTACATAACCTTCAAGATTTCCAATAACTGATGATCTCACAGATGAGCTCTCGTTTCTTGGTCTCTCTTCTTCTTTCTTAACTCCAATTTCATCTGCTAATTCTTCTAGAGAATACATTCCACTAGTCTTAGTGCCCTGTTGTCTTGATTTACTGCTTGATACAGGTCTGTATCCCGTGCTATTTGAGCTACTGCTAGAACTGTCAATATTTCCTCCTGCCAACTCTTCAAAGCTTATAGCTTTAATACTAGAACTTACATTACTTCTATTCTTTCCATAATTTTTACACTTCTGTCCATAGCTAGACTTTCCTCTACTAGAAACTTTAGCTCCCTCAGAACTTGATGAAGTGTTTGAATTTCCACTAGATATTCCAGCTAAGGCTTCTATTGTCTTAAGCCCTTTAACAGAAGTATTTGAGTTTGATTTATAGCTCTTTGCCATATTATTTCTCCCTCCTGAACTTTTTCTTTCTCCCCCTATTATTCCAAGGAGAAGATTTTCTTGACTCGGACTTAAGTTAATATCTGATGAATTATTAGAATTATTAGAGTAATTTTTATTTCCTAAGAACATTCTAGTATTATTTCCTCTTCCACTACTAAAGCTACTTTTACTTATACTATTAAAACTATTAGCATATTTTCTAGAAGAGTTATTATTTTCTTTTTTATCCATATCTACTAGATTAGTCATTACTACTCTTGCTAATGGATTAGCCATACTTTTCACCACCATTTAGCTTATTTTTTATATTATAATAAAACATCTAATAACTTGTCTACTTCTTCATGCGGTCTTGGTATTACATCTGTTGCTATTATCTGTCCTATTTCACTTACTACTTCTTTAGCGTTATTAACTGCTGCTGTAACAGCCGCAACCTCTCCTGTTACTATAGCTGTCACTATTCCTGAACCGACCACGTTCAAATCAACTATGTGTACATCAGCTGACTTTACCATAGTATCAGCAGCTTGAATCGCCCCAACTAAAGATTTAACTTCTACTGAACCTAAAGCCTGTCTCATAATCAATTACCACCTTTACTTCTTGTTTTTTATCCCTGGAAAATATTTTTCTATATCTAATTCTCCTTCATATCCTGGAATTATCGCCATATCGTAAATTCCTTCTTTGTCATCAAGTGGCTTAGTCGCATCAAGACCCATTTTGTCTGATACCCCTCTATACAAATGTGAAGCTTCAAGTGCTGAACCTAATGCATCTTCTATGACTACTAAATCTTTAGATGCCTGGAATCTAGATGAAATAGCTAATTCAACACTCTTAGTATCGAATACATCTATATCATCATCAACTACAACTACATGCTTAATATCATATCCCGATGAAAGCGCACCAATAATTGCAGATTTACCATCACCAGCTTTTCTCTTATTGATCGATACTATTGCATGAAGTCTGCATCCCCCACCTATGGTTATATTGACATCTTTACAGTCAACAAGATTATTAACAGCATTATAAACTTCAACTTCTCTTATCAATCCATTTGAAAAATGTTCTTCTCTACATGGGAATGCATGCTGGAATATAGCATTATCTCTATGAGATATTGCTGTAACTTCCATTATAGGAACTGGTTCTGCTGCCCCATAATATCCCATCAACTCTCCAAAAGGTCCTTCAACTTCACGTTGATTTGGTACTACATATCCTTCTAAAACCATTTCTGCTTGAGCTGGAACTAATATATCAACAGTTTGACATTTAGTAAGCTCTAATGGCTCTCCTCTTAAAGCACTATCAACTTCAAATTTATCAAGTCCATAGCGAGTAGAGCTTATCTGTGAAGCTAATAAGAATGTTTCATCATATCCTAAAACAACCGCACATTCTAATGGCTTATTCATCTTAGAATATCTTTCAATCTGTTCATTTAGTCTAGGTGAATGTCTAGAAACTAATGTGTTTATAATATTTCCACCTCTCACCTGGAATCTACGAACTGCCATATGATACTCTCCAGTTAAATCATCCTTAACTATCATCATACCTGAAGTTATGAAAGCACCCGCATCGTGTTCATGCGAAGTAGGTGCCGGTAATATTCTAGGAATATCAACATCCGACCCTTTTATTATATTTTCCTTAATTGGTCCATTCTGAACTACTTTATAAGGTTGTGGATTTGCTATAGAATTCATATAATGCATTATTCTATTTTCTCTATTTACATTCATTAAATCATAATATATTTGTCGATTACCGTATAACCCTCCTATTAGTGGCATACTATAACCTTTAACATTAGTAAATAATATAGGTTTTTCATTTTCAAAATATCTTAATACCGCTCCTAATTCAAACTTTGGATCTACTGGCTTATCGCATACAAGCAGTTCATCCATTTTTTCAAGTTTATTAAGAACTGATCTTAACATTTGTGCACCCACATAATCCCTCCTTTCCAGATTAATAGTCTATATATAAAATACTATATATTTATTCTCCCCATCTTTTAATCAGATCATGCTTAACTCCTATTTGATCTAATATTCTAGCTACAATAGATACTACGATATCTGATATGCTCTCAGGCATATTGTAGAATGGCGGTGAAGCCGGTAAAATAGTTACTCCTATTTTTGAAAGCTTCAACATATTCTCTAGATGAATCGCACTCATCGGCGTTTCTCTTGGAACCATTATCAACTTTCTATTTTCTTTTATCGTAACATCTGCAGCTCTTGTAAGCAAATTATCTGATAAACCGTTCGCAACTGCTGCAACTGTTTTCATAGAGCAAGGAACTATAACCATAGCATCTGTTAAGAAAGAACCACTTGCTATTGGTGCTGCTAAGTCTGCATTCTCATGATAATAATCTGCAAAAGTTTTAAGTTCATTCAGACTCACATCACATTCGTGTTCTGTTACATAGTTACCTAATGTTGAAACAACGAGATGTGTTTCTACACCTAAGTCTTTTAATGCTCTCAAGAGACCTAAGGCGTATATTGAACCACTTCCGCCAGATATACCAACAACTACTCTCATGATATTCCTCACTTTCTCATTATCGATAAAGATTTATTCTTTTAAATAATTTGATGATAACCTTTTTCACTATTATACCTTTTTAAATTTATTTTGAAATAGTGAGTTATATTCTAATATTTTAAATAAAAAAGTCGTCTTAATTACTATAAGACGGCCTTATTTCAATATTTAAAAGGTCCCTTTTCTTTTTATAAAAGCCCAACCGCCTAAGGACGACCGGGCTTCTATTATATAAATTTAAATCTATTTATTTTAATATTAATTTTATTTGAAGTCTTTAGCAGCTTCGTTTGCTGTATCTCCAGCTCCTAACCATGGGTCTTGTCCTGCATCTAATGCTGCAGTAAACTCATCTATAGTACAAAGCTTAGTGAATATATTAAGGTCTATTAAACCATGTTCGTGTTGCTCTTGAGTTGCTGAGTGAACACCGTCAGTAAGTGTTATAACTCTGTAAGCTAATGCTAGAGCATCTGCTGCAGTTGATCTAACACATACGTTTGTCCAAACTCCTGTAACAACAACTGTATCTATATTTTCTTCTCTTAGATATAAGTCTAAGTCAGTATGCCAGAATGAGCTATGTCTTCTCTTAGGAATTCTATACTCTTCTCCTTCTGGATATAATTCTTTTATAAAGTCTGATCCCCATGATCCAGCTTCAGCATGTCTTGGTCTAACTCTGAAGTCAGCGTCATTTTTTCTATGAGCTTCTTGGATATGAATTAATTGAACATCATCTTTTCCTTCTGCATTTCTTGCTCTTACCCATTTGAATAACTTTTGAAGATTTGGAGTTATTTCTTCTCCACCTGGACATCTAAGTGCCGCTTTTTCTCCTATAAAGTCATTTAACATATCGATTACTACTATACCATATCTGTGTCCTAATACATTTGCTTGTGTCATAATTATTGCCTCCCTAAAAATTTAAACATTTTATTTTATCTAAACGATAAGTGAATTATATTCAAATATCGAATTGAACCATTTAAGATGATACAATCCTGTATAATTATTGAATATATAACTATACATAGATTGTATCATAATATATTAAACCTGTCAATAAAAAACTTGTTTAAACTATTGATTTTAAGCCATCAAAAGCTTATTAATCTAATAATTTTTATACTTATATATTTAATTATAATCTAATTTATATTCTAATTAGAAATCTTGTCTTTTGTATCTATCGAACTTTAACCATCTTTCAAGTTCTTGAATTCTTTGTCTTGGCACGAATTGTCCAAATCCTGGTTTAACCATTATTCCTTTTATTCCTCTTACATGCTCATCTATTACTTCTGGATGCTCTTTTCTATAAGATCTATCATACTCAGCACTGTAAAGGTTAGGGAATTCTTTGAATATTTCAGCATATTTCTCTTCTGTTCCCTCTGGATAGTTATGAACTATTTTTTGTAATTCGTCATCAGTTAATGATGGAAGAACTCCTTCTTCTGAATCATCATATACAACATGTCCACGAACTATAGTCATATTTACTTTTCCTTTTAACTCTATTCCTTCAAGTGGTGTATATCCACACATAGAAACCATAGTTTCAACTTCTATTTTAAATGAACCATTTTCGTCCATTATTGTGAAGTCTGCATCTGCTCCTATATGAAGAGATCCTTTTTTAGGATAGATTCCATAGTGCTTAGCACAGTTTGAACTAACAAGATCTACAAACTTTCCTAAAGTAAGTCTTCCTTTTAGATAACCTTCACTGAACATTATTGGAAGCATTGTCTCAACTCCTGGTATTCCAGGGAAAGCTGTCCATATATTCATTCCTTCTTTTGTCTTTTCTGATTCTAATTCATAAGGTGCATGGTCAGTAGCAACGAAGTCAACAGCACCATTTTGTAACCCTTCCCACATTTCTTCATTATCTCTTTCAGTTCTTAGTGGTGGAGCTATTTTAGCACAAGCGCCATACTCAGTCATTGCTTCTTTTGCATTTATTAATAGATAGTGTGGACAAGTTTCTGAAGTAACTTTAAGTCCTCTTAATTTTCCACCATGTATAAGTCTAGCACCTATACCAGTACTCATATGAACAACATGGTATCTAACTCCTGTATCTTCTGAGAAGCTTATTCCTAATTCTATTGCTACTTTTTCTGCTAATTCCATTCTTGCATCTGCCCAAGCTGGTCCGTCAGTTCTTCCATCTTCTCTTAATTTTTGTACATAGTAATCACACATTGCAAAGTTCTCTGCGTGAACACCTAATGGAAGTCCTGTCTTCGCAACTTCTTTACAACACTCTAAGAATTCAGGATCAGTAACTCTTGGATAAGTTGGAACTGATGGAGTCATATATACTTTGAAAGCTACACAACCTGCATCAACTTGCTCTTGAACATTGTGCATCCATCCTTCTCTTACGTCTTCTCCAGTAACTCCTCCCCATAGAGCGAAGTCTACAACTGCCTGTGGTTGACAAAGTGACTTTTTAAGTTCAAATTGCTCAACACTTCTTGATGATGGTACTGAACAACATGGCATATCTATTATTGTTGATAGTCCACCAGTAGCTGCTGCAGCTGTACCAGTTAAGAAGTTCTCTCTGTGAGGGAATCCTTGATACATAAAGTGTGTATGAGAATCTATTCCCCCTGGTAATACTAATCTTTCTTTAGCATCGATTACATTGTCTGCTTCTATTCCATCTACACAGTCAAGATATCCTGCTATTTTTTCATCCTTAACTAATATATTAGTTATGGAAGTATCATTTTCTCTACCTTGTGGTATTTTTGCGTTCTTGATAATTAATTGATAACTCATTTTTTTTAACGCCTCCTATTTTTTTATATCGACTGAAACCATATTTAAATGATTTCTTTAAAATTTTATATAATCTAGAAATCAGCATAATAACATTAGCTGATCTCTAGTTATTAACCTCTTTTAATATTCTATCTTGCCATATTATAGTTATACCCGTTTTAGATATAAACTATTCTCTAAATCCATTATTTCTTCTTAGAATAATCCTACAATTTCTCCTGACGGTAATACGTCCATTCTTGTAGCTGCAG
>JAUNVB010000046.1 GCA_030537835.1 Andreesenia angusta
ATTAGTATCTGTTATATCCTTAGCTTTAGACCAGTCTAGGATAATTCTAGCATTTTGATGACCGACATATATGTATTGACTGTTTAAGACAATTATTGAGTTATATTATTGATTGTCGTTTCTTTATTATACTTATATAAATTAAAGATCATAGTTTATACTATTATATATAGTAAATCTGTTCTTTAATAATGTATTTAAATATTAGAATATTTAATCTATTCTTAACCATATCTAACTTGTTCAAGGGATTTTTTAATGTTATAATACTCAAAGTTAAGATTATATTTATTGTATTTGGGGGAATGGTTTATGGTAATACAAGTCGATGGCTTGGTAAAAAAATATGGAGATTATACTGCATTAAAAGATATATCTTATTCTGTAGAGCGTGGGGAAACATTATGTGTAATCGGCTCTAATGGCTCAGGTAAGACTTCTTTAATAGAGTGTACAGAAGGCTTAAGGGATATAAACTATGGAGATATTACTGTTCTAGGATTAGATCCTTTTAAGGATAGAAGAAAACTCTATAATAGAATAGGTGTGCAGTTACAAGAACAGGTTTTTGCATCTGAGGCGAAAGTTGAGGAGATATGTAGATTATATAGTTCTTTTTACGATAATCCTGTTCCTTATAAAGAATTATTGGATAGATTCGATTTATTAGATAGAAGAAAGTATCACGCAACGAATCTCTCTTCAGGACAAAAGAAAAAACTTTCCTTTATATTAGCTATGCTACCAAATCCTGAAATTGTATTTTTAGACGAGATAACTTCTTTCTTAGACCCTGGTTCTAGAAAAGACATGGTCAAATATATTTTAGGTCTTAAAGAATTAGGGACTACAATTATCAATGTGACTCATCATATGGATGAAGCAGAATTACTCAGTGATAGGATTATCTTTATGAAAGAAGGCAGAATTATAGAAAATGACAGTGTTGAAAATATTATTGGGAGAACTACTTTACCTAGAATAGTTAAATTTCATTCATTAGTCCCAGAATCTGTATTGCAACCATTAGTAGAGTCTAGATTTGTAGATGATATATCCTGTAAAAATCATCATTATGTAATTAGAGGAGAAATGGACAATATATACCAAACGGTAAAGGATTTTCTAATAGAAAACGATATAAAATTTGACTCACTTTATACAAGAGATCCTAATTTAGAAGATTTCTATTTATATGCTAGTGGATATGAGGGGGTATATTAATGATAAAATCTACTTTACAAATGATAAGATTTGAATTTAGACAGGTGACAAGATTATTCCCTAATATATTTTTTTCAGTCGTATTTCCACTTCTATTATTGCTAGTCTTTGGAAGTCTTTATGGAAATAATCCTAATAAAATATTCTATGGTTATGGTTCAGTCGATATATTAACTCCTTCATATATTGGAAATATAATAGCTGTAAATAGCTTGAATAATTTACCACTATCTATTTCTTTTTACAGAGAGATAAAAGTTTTAAAAAGGTATAGAGCAACTCCTATAAATCCAGTCCAATTACTTATCTCACAATTTATAGTCTATTTCATACTATCGATTGTCAGCTCAATTATCTTGATAAGTATAAGTCATTTGACTTTCGGACTCAGATTTGAAGGCAATATATTCTTATTTGCTCTATATTTTATTCTTTCATCTATAAGTATGTCATCTATAGGACTTTTGATATCTAGTTTAACTAGTTCATCGAAGATATGTATCGCATTTTCTAATATAGTATATTTTCCGATGATATTTTTATCAGGAGCTTCTTTTGCTACAGAGCTCATGCCTGAAGGAATGATGGAAATAAGTGCTTTTGTGCCTTTAACTTATTGTGTTAATCTATTAAAATCAGCTTGGCTAGGACTCCCTCTAGCAAATATATTATACTCTATTTTAATATTAATTGGTATTACTATACTCTCAATAGCTATATCTACAATTACATTTAAATGGGATTAGTTTTCTGGTAATATCTATGGTTTTAGGGTATTATTATATTAATAAGAATAAGAATTTAGGAGTGATTAAATGTTAGCAAAAGATATTATGACTACTGATGTGATTTCGGTTCATAAAGATGATAAAGTTGAGGATGCTATGAAACTTTTATTGGAAAAAGATATCAGTGGATTACCTGTAGTAGATGATAATAATAAATTAATCGGAATAATAACTGAAGGAGATTTAATATATAAGAGTAATAATTTCCACTTCCCTCTTTATTATTCTATCTTCGATAGTTATATATTCTTAGAAAATCCAAGTATTATCGAGGAACAATTAGAAAAGATGACCGGATATAAGATTGAAGAAGTTATGACAAAAACTGTTTACTCTGCTAAAGCAGATGCAAGTATAAATGATATATCTACATTGATGACTAATAAAGATGTCAATAGAATACCTATAGTAGATGATAATGATATCTTGATCGGTATAGTTGCTAGAAAGGATATTATTAAAAGCTATATAGATTCTGAAAAGTAGAATAATCATACTTCAATTTATTCAATTAAATAATTGATAAATAAAAGAATGGCTAAATAGCCATTCTTTTATTTATAATATGTTTACTAAATTAATAATAATGATTGTATCATAGTGGTCTAAATCATTTAGATTATCACCGATTGCTAGAACCTCATTAGACTTAATTTTAAGATCATCACATATTTTTTCTAAACTTTGTTGTTTGCTAACCGTTCTAGGAAGAGTTTCAATTAAACCTTTGGATATATATACAATCAAGGTAATAATACCTATAGAAGCTTAAGTAAAGAGTATGTATCAAGAATATAGACCAAGTAAATAAAAAATTTACTTGGTCCATTGATTTCTCTATTATTCTTCTTTAATATATTCTTCTCCTTCAACTATAGGTGCTAGTACAGAATCATGCTCTTTTAATCTAACTGTACCAAATTTATTTTCATCCATTATATACATAATCTGTTCTTCAAAATTATAAATCATATCTTGTTCAATATTATAAACTTTATTCTCATAATCCTTAAGACCATCTAGTTCTTTTGCATATTCATCAGGTAATTTACCATAGCCCATTATCATAGTATAACTATTATGCGTTAATGTTATTCCGGTATTGTCTTCGAATAAAATCATATACATATTCTCATTAATTTCTTCCTTACTCAATCCCATAAAGAATTTTTTAAATTCAAGCATATCAAAATCCTTTTTATCCCTTTTGGCAATATATAGATTAAAATCTTTTGATTTAAAAAGCAATAAATCACCAATAGAGGAATCCTCTTTATGATCAAATTTAAACTCTTCTCTCATATCATCCTCTACCTTATGTCCACTTTTTCCACTCTTTCTTCACTCTTTATGGTATTGTCTTCAACCTTAGATTCATTTTCTTCCTTACATCCTACTGCCGTTATCATAAGTAGTATGGCTCCTAATGCTATTATTCTCTTCATAACAATTCCCCCTATTCATTTTATTATATTAATTATATATATGATTTATTATTTTCTCAAAAAAATTATATAAACTATTTATAAATAAAAAAACCAAAGGCGAAATCACCTTTGGTTTTTTTATTGAGTAAG
>JAUNVB010000024.1 GCA_030537835.1 Andreesenia angusta
CTTAGTATATGGAGTGATAAATTTGAAATTTGGAATTAGAAAACCTAGTATAAAAAAGTCTTTTAAAGCTAGGACCAGTTCGAAATGGAAAAGAAGAGCTAAAAAAAGTATAGTACCTGGTTATGGGAAAAAGGGCATGGGATGGATAAAAGATCCTAAAAAAGCAGCATATAATAAAGTTTATAATAAAACTAGTATAGATATATTGAAGCCATTGAAAGATATTTTTAAATAGTATAATTTTTATTATAGAGAAATTCAATATTGAGAATTACAATATTATCTTTACAAATTAATAATATAGGGTAAAATATTGTTATAGAAATGACAAAACGAGGAGTGTTATTGTGAAAAAGAAAATAGTTATTTATACGAAGAATTATTGTCCGTATTGTAAAAGAGCAGTGGCTTTTTTAGAGAGAAATAATTTAGAGTTTGAAAATGTTGATGTTACCAATGATGAGGAGCTTTTAAAGCCAGTTTCTAAAAAAACTGGTGTTACAACAGTTCCACAAGTATTTGTAGATGATGAATTTATAGGCGGATACGACGATATGGTTGCTCTTAAAAAAGCAGGAGAAATAAACGAAAAATTTGGTATAGAAGAGTAATATTAAGGGTGTTGCAAAGTAATTTGCAACACCCTTTAAATTTCTAAGAGATTCGTCTTTCTCATAACTTCAGTTATTATTTCTATCTTGTTGAATGGAGTTATGAAATATATACCATCTACATAATCTTTTATCTCTTCAATTATATTTGCAGAAATATCTATTCCTGTTTCTATAGCTAAGTTTTTGTTCTTTATATTCTTAAATAAATTCACATATTTTTCGGGAATATCTATACCCGGTAGCTCATTATTTAAGAACTCAGCATTTTTATAACTTACTATTGGAAGTATACCAGCTAATATTTTTTCTTCACCTCTTTGCATATTTTTGAGGTAATCTATTACATCGTCAGAATATATTGGTTGAGTCAAATAAATCTTTGCACCTTTTTCTGATTTCTTTTTCAATCTGCCCATCTGTGAATTCTTATTTTTAACATTTAAATTCAATGCTCCTGCTATTAGAATTTCATCATCAGTGAAGAGATCTTCATTCATATTATTTATCATATTTATGAGTTCATATGAATTCATATTAAATACAGATTTAGTATAGACATTATCGATATCAAGAACAGGATCTCCAGTTATTGCTAAAATATTTCTAATACCATTTATATGTGCGCCCATAATACCTGATTTTAATGCATTCATATTTTTATCTCTACAGCATATATGAGGCATGACCTCAATATCTATATCATTCTTTATTTTAGATGCAACCATTAAAGAGTCAACTCTCGCCATACCTCTCGGGGAATCAGCTATTGTCAACAGGTCTATTCCATTCTGCTTACATATTTGAGCATTTTTTAACATCTGATCTAATTCAATATTAAAAGGTGGATCAAGTTCTACAGCCACAACAAATTCATTATTTTCTATTTTTTCTCTAAAAGAATTCTTTTCAGAATGTAAATTCTTCTTATAAATCATCTCTGGTGGCTGTATCTCAAAATTTAAATGCTGATCACCATTTAATTTCTGCACTATTTCTTTAATATGCTCAGGTGTAGTACCACAGCAACCACCTACAATTTTAGCACCATATTTTGCTATTTCTAAAATCTTTTCAGAAAAATAACCGGGATTGTTAACGTATACCATACGACCATTAATTATTTCAGGATAACCTGCATTTGGCAGAACTGATACTATATCATTCCTAGATAGCTCTAATGATTTTAAAATATTGTAGATATGTGCTGGGCCTGAACCACAGTTTAGCCCGAATGCATCGATTGAATCGATTTTTCTAGTTTCTTTTATTATCTTTTTAATACTATTACCTCTTCTAGTATAGCCATCGGCCATTACAGAAAATTGAGTCAGTATAAAAGCATCTTTATTTCTAGATTTTATATAATTAGAAATTTTTTCTAAATAATCAATACTCCCAAAAGTTTCAAAAATGAATATATCAGCACCTTCATCTAGAAGAGTATCTATTATGAATTTATATTCAGGGAAATAATCAAATTCATTCTTTCTTTTTTTCTGAGACTCATGGAGTGGACCAATACTGCATCCTACGAAAGCATCCATTTTAGCAACATTTTTTGCAATATTATAACTTGCTTTTAATAATTCACTTAATTTCTCTTTCTCTATATTCATAGAGAATGAATTAGCTGAAAAAGTATTAGTTCTTATGAGTTTAGCACCAGCTTTAATATATTCTCTATGAATTCTTCTTATGATTTCAGGCTTTTTTATACTAGCCATTTCACAAGAGAGTACATTACCCATGATTTCCCCAAAATAGGTTCCCATTGCACCATCTGTAACTAAAATATTATCTTTCAAATAGTCTCTAATATTCACTTAATCACCAACCTTTAATTAATTAAACGATTTTTTTAGAGAGTCTTCAACCTGATAGAGATACTCCTCTCCTATCTTTCTATCTTCACGAGGAAGGCCTCCAAATAATTTACTCTCTATTACCTCCATACCAGCATATTCAAATATACCCTTATCTATCATATTGATTAGAGCAGATTTATATCCGTTCTTATCATAAGTTTCGTTCAGAGTTCTCATAGAAGAAAATCTATAGACTTTCTTATCAGTTAATTTTCCTCTCATACCTTGAGGAGTCGCTTCATAGGCAAAGCCATAGGAAAATACCTTATCAATATATCCCTTTAGCATTGCAGGAATCCCCCACCATATAGGGAAGACGAAAATTATTACATCAGCCCATTTTATAAAGGCTTGTTCTTCTAATATATCTGTAGAATATACTCCTCTTTCGAAATCTCTAATTTCACAATCTGTCAATAGTGGATTAAAGCCAATTTTATATAAATCTCTAACTTGAACTCTATGTCCTTTATCTTTTAAGAACTCTTTTATTCTGTTTTTTATATCGAATGAAAAGCTCTTATCATCCGGATTTGAGTAAACAATTAAATAGTTTTTCATTTTTATCATCCCTTATATTCTTTTAATATAATAATTATACTATAAGTGCAATCATCTTTCATCTTTCTTAATAAAATAAATTAAAATACAAGGTCTATTATATAATATTATGAACTATTAGTTACAAATGTATTTATGCTAATATATAACTAGATAAGAAGTCTTTTTTATTGTATAATAAGTGATGTGATTAAGAAAATGAAAGAGGGGATTAAGTGAGCGAGGAGAAAAAATTCAGCAGATTTTATGGTAGAAAAAAATATATAGCAGTAGGTATAGCATCGGCAATCGTCCTCGTAGGTGGAATTTATAGCGCAATAACTTATAGCTATAGCGATAAATTTATTCCAGGAACGATTATAGATGGACTAGATATATCAGGCAAGAATATTGCTCAAGCAGAAAAAGAGATGAAGAGTAAATACAAGACTAGTGAATACGTAGTGAAAGAAAATGGGAAAGAAGTCACTAAAATAACAGGTAAAGAGCTTGGAATGGAACCTGATTTTAACGGCTATTTAAAGGATTTAAATAATGAGCAGAATAAGTGGAGTTGGAGTATAAGTAAATTCACAGACTCTCAAAAGAAATCGACTCCAAATGGAATAGTTATGGATGAAAATAAATATAAAGAGCATTTTGATAAAGTTGATTTCAATAGTGGAAAGAGAGAAGAGCCGATAGATGCAAAAATTGAATTTAAAGATGATAGTGAAAAATTTGCTGTTATACCGGAAAAAGTAGGTAATACAGTCGATATAAATAAAGCTAATAATAAAATTAAAGAGTCTATCAAAAAAGGAATAACAGAAATTGAAATCAATGATTGCTACAAACAACCTGAATTAAAAGCTGATGATAAAAAAACTAACGAAATAACAGAGAAACTTAATAAGGAATTAGATAAGAAAATTACTTATAAGATATCGGGAATCGATGCTGTAGTACCAAGAGAAGCAGTGGCTTCTTGGCTTAGATATGATGAAAATGGTAAGATTAGCATTGATGATGAAGCTTTAGAATCGTATGTAACCCTTTTAAGTGAACAATATAGTACTAGAGGAAGAGAAAGAGATTTCACTGGAACTATAAGTGGACCTATAAAAATAGGTGGGGGAATATATGGATGGAGTATAGATATTCAAAAAGAATCTGAAGAATTAAAAGAAGAATTTTTAAAGAGCAAAGGTGATATAGAAAGAGTTCCAGTAGTTACGGGAGTAGGCTTTGATAAAGATAATGATGATATAGGTAGTCATTATGTAGAAATTGACTTAACTAATCAGCATCTTTGGGTATATAAAGATGGTGAGATGATATTTGATACGGCAGTAGTTACAGGAAATCCTAATACTGGACATACTACACCGGCTGGAATATTCTATGTATGGAGTAAGGAAACTAATAGAATATTAAGAGGTGCAGATTATGCTACACCAGTTAGCTATTGGATGCCTATAGACTGGACTGGAGTAGGAATGCATGATGCAGTATGGCAACCATCATTCGGAGGCAATGCTTATCAATATAGAGGGTCTCATGGATGTATAAATATATCATTAGGTGCAGTTGCTGAAATATATAATTTAGTTGAAGTAGGAACTCCGGTAGTAGTTCATTATTAATAAAAAATAGCGATGATATTTTATATATCATCGCTATTTTTTTCTATTATAAACCAACGCCCTTTTTCCTTACTCTTTATGAATTTAAATTTATAGAAATTTAGTCTTTTAAATAAATCTATATAGAAATTTGTCGGTCGTTTTTTATGTCTATTGTTACTGCCTATAGTATCAGGCCAGCCTGGATTAATTTCTTGCATTTGAATTTTTATCTTTTCAAATAATTCATTATTTCCTAATCCGCCACCTATATAAGTTTTACCTCCAGGCTTTAAAACTCTATATATTTCTGTAAAAGCTTTTTCAGGATTATCCCAGAATCCTAGAGAACCTCTACTTATTATTAAATCAAAGTAATTATCAGGTAGATCCATATTAGAAACATCAGCGATTTTTACTTCGGTTCTAGAATCTAGACAAAGCATTTTAGCTCTATCGATAGCTTTTTCTACTGCATATTCATTAATATCTATTAATACAGCATTTAAATCAGTTTTTTTCATAAGACTGAATGCAAGATGACCACCACCACAACCTATATCTAAAAGATTTCCCTTTGTAATACCAATTTCTCTAATTATATCATCTGATATTATCGGATATATAGGATAGAAAATATTTTCGGCAATATAGTCGAACTCATAATTAGGATCCATTTTATCACAACCTCTCGTTATACTAATACTAACATAAAGCTTTTTAAAAGTATATATTAAAATTGTATTTATATTTCTTATTTTAGGGTAGTTATAGAATATAGAATAAGAGGAGTTGAGAATATGAGTACTAATAGACTTAGGGATGAAAAATCGCCTTATTTAAAACAGCACGAAAACAATCCAGTTAATTGGTATCCTTGGATAGAAGAGGCTTTTGAAAAAGCAGAGAAGGAAGATAAGCCAATATTCTTATCCATAGGATATTCTACATGTCATTGGTGTCATAGAATGGCAGAAGAGAGTTTCGAAAATGAAGAGATTGCAGATATATTAAATAAATACTTTATATCGATAAAAGTCGATAGAGAAGAAAGATACGATATAGATAATATATATATGAAATTTTGCCAAGCGATGACAGGAAAAGGCGGGTGGCCTATGAGTATATTTATGACACCGGATAAAAAACCTTTCTACACAGGGACTTATTTTCCCAGAGTAGATTTTAGAGGTATTACAGGATTTAAATCCATATTAAATTCAATTAATAGACTATGGAAAGAAGATAAAGAAAAGCTATTAAATTCTTCAGAAGAAATATTAAAATTTGTCAAAGAGAATTATTTAAATTCTAATAGCTTGGAATTAGAAGAATATAGTATTATAGAATCGGTAGAGAGAATGAGCCAGATATTTGACAGTGAATATGGAGGTTTTGGAGAGAAGCCCAAGTTTCCTATGGGGCATAATATTTCGTTCTTAATAGAATATTATAATAAATTTAATGATACTAGAGCTCTGAAAATAGCAGAGAAAACCTTAGATTCAATATTTAAGGGGGGGATATACGATCATATAGGTGGAGGATTTTCAAGATATTCAGTAGATAATAGATGGATAATACCTCATTTTGAAAAAATGTTATACGATAATGCACTTTTAATAGAAGCCTATTCAAGAGCTTATGAAATAAATAGAAATCCCATTTATAAAAAAATAGTTTACGATACTATAGATTTTTTAAAAAGAGAGATGAAGTCTGACGAAGGCGGTTTTTTTGCAGGAATAGATGCAGATTCTGAAGGAGACGAAGGGAAATTCTACCTTTGGAATAGGAGTGAATTAGAGCTTATACTGGGAAAGGATAATTTTAATAAATTAAGAGATTATTTTAATATGGAAAAGTCTATGGAATTAAAGAATAGAGTGGTTTTGAATAGAGTCGGAAAAGATATAGATATAGAAGATTATAATTTCATAGATAGAGAATTAAAGATACTATTTAAACATAGAGAAAATAGAATAAAACCAAAAGTAGACTCTAAGATCATCTGTTCTTGGAATTCGATCTTAGCTAAAAGTCTATTCGTTGCTAGTAGAATTTTTGAAGATGAAGAGTTAGCGAATATTGGAGAAGATATTTTAGAATTTATAAGAAAAAACTTAATAAAAGATGGAAGAATTATGACTGCTTATATAGAAGGAGAAGTTAAATATAAAGGATATATACA
The DNA here is from genome assembly GCA_030537835.1 of Andreesenia angusta. Classification (GTDB taxonomy): domain Bacteria; phylum Bacillota; class Clostridia; order Tissierellales; family Gottschalkiaceae; genus Andreesenia; species Andreesenia angusta_A. The sequence goes on from JAUNVB010000024.1 coordinate 6,836, forward strand.
GGATTATTCTTGTTTTATAGATGCATTATTAGAAAAATATCATAATAATAAAAATGAAGATTTATTAGGGGAAATAGAATTATATATAAAGAGAATGAAGGAACTATTTGAAGATGAGAATGGAGGTTTCTTTTTAGTAGGAGAAGATGCTGAAATTGTTCTATTAAGAGCAAAGGAAACTACCGATGGAGCAATAGCATCTGGCAATTCAATTGCAATAAAATCAATAATAAAATTGGCAAAGATTTTAGATGATGAAAAAATGAAAGAAAATATGAAAAGGGCATTAGATTCAAATGGAAAAGATATAAGAGATTTAGGTATTTATCATAGTGAAGGTCTAAGAGCTTTATTAGAGTATTATAAATAAAAAATTATGGTATAATAGTTAATAGTTATTTTATATCGAAAGGAGCATTGAGCCTATTTGGCAGAAAATATGGATGAAAAGAAAATAATTTTTAGTGGTATACAGCCCTCGGGGGCATTGACAATAGGGAATTACTTAGGGTCACTGAAGAATTGGGTAGAGTTACAAGATGAATACAATTGCTATTATTGTGTTGTTGATCAACATGCTATAACAGTTCCACAGGAACCAAAGATGCTTAGAAAAAACACATTAGAGATACTCGCTGTTTATCTAGCTGCAGGCCTGGATCCTGAGAAATGTACATTATTTATACAATCTCATGTGCCGGCTCATGCACAGCTCTCATGGGTTCTTAGTACTATGACTTATATGGGTCAATTGAATAGAATGACTCAGTTTAAAGAGAAGTCTCAGAAAGGTGAAGGGAATCTAAATGCTGGCTTATTCACATATCCAGTTCTCATGGCAGCAGATATATTGCTCTATAATGCAGATTTAGTACCAGTTGGAGAAGATCAAAAACAGCATTTAGAATTGGCTAGAGATCTTGCAGATAGATTTAATTCTAGATACAGTGATACATTTACAGTACCAGACGGATATATACCTAAATTAGGAGCAAGAATAATGAGTCTTCAAGAACCGGAGAAAAAGATGTCTAAATCAGCAGAAGATCCAAATTCATATATCTTAATACTAGATGACGAAGCAACAATAAAGAGAAAGTTCAAAAGAGCTGTAACTGATTCAATTGGAATTGTAAAATACACTGATGAACAGCCGGGCATAAAAAACCTTATAACAATATACTCAAGTTTTTCTAATATGTCTATTGAAGAGATAGAAAAGAAATATGAAGGAAAAGGTTACGGTGAGTTTAAGGAGGATATAGGACAATTAGTAGCAGATAGTCTAGCTCCTATTAGAGAAAAGGTTGAATACTATCTAGATAATAAAGATGAATTAGAAAGAATATATAGAGAAGGAGCGCAAAAAGCTGAAAAAGCTAGTAGAAGAGTGCTCTCAAAAGTTTATAGAAAGGTTGGTTTTATTCAAAGATAGTAAAACTTATTGACATAAGTATTTAAAATAGATAGACTGTATTTGTAAAAATAAATATATAAAACGTAGATTGAGAGGAGTAAGCATTTGATACTATAAAGAGAGTGGATTCTAGGGTGAAAAATCCATTAGATTGAAAATGCCGAATGTAGCTCATGAGTTTTTTTCTGAAATAGATTAGTAAGTTAAAACGTGTGATTGCGTTATAAATCATGAGAGTCAGATATATATCTGAAATTAAGGTGGTACCGCGAGACTTTTCGTCCTTAGATATTTAGGATGAAGAGTCTTTTTTATCTTTATTTAAAAGCGAGGATGTGATTTATTTTGGATATAAATCTAGGAATAATATTTCTTTGTCTATCTATTTTATTTATATTAGTGACAGATTATATGGTTAAAAAGGGAAGAATATTAGAAGTCAGAACGATACTGATAACAAAAGTAATAGGATTGATATTGCTTTTTATTTCAATAGGATTTTTAATAGTAAAATTATAAGAGAGGTTGAGGATTTTGAAAGAAAATATTGCAAAAACTTATAGTCCTAAGGAGTTTGAAGATAAGATATATAAGATTTGGGAGGAAAATGAATGCTTTAAGGCTGATGCAAAGAGTGAAAAAGAACCTTATAGTATTGTCATGCCACCTCCAAATGTAACAGGTAATCTTCATATGGGTCATGCTCTTAATGGGACATTACAAGATATATTAATAAGATGGAAGAGAATGGCAGGGTATGAAGTTCTCTGGCTTCCTGGCACGGATCACGCTAGTATTTCTACAGAGGCTAGAGTAGTAGCTAAACTTAAATCAGAAGGAAAGAGTAAAGAAGAGCTTGGAAGAGATGAGTTCTTAAAAGAATCATGGAAATGGACAGAAAAATACGGTGGAAATATAAAGAATCAATTAAAGAAATTAGGAGTATCTTGCGATTGGTCAAGAGAAAGATTTACTCTAGATGAAGGATTGAGTGAAGCTGTTGAAGAAGTATTTATAAGATTATATGAAAAAGGATTGATATATAGAGGAGATAGGATAATAAATTGGTGTCCAAACTGTAGCACTGCTATCTCGGATGCAGAGGTAGAACATGAAGATACAGCAGGAAAGTTTTGGCATATAAAATATCCAATAGTTGACTCTGATGATTATTTAGTAATTGCAACTACAAGACCTGAGACCATGCTTGGAGATTTAGCTGTAGCAGTTCATCCAGATGATCAAAGGTATAAAGATCTAATAGGAAAGAAGCTTATGCTTCCTCTAGTAGATAGAGAAATACCTGTAATAGCAGATGAATACGTTGAAATGGAATTTGGTAGTGGAGCAGTTAAGATAACGCCTTCACATGATCCTAATGACTTTGAAGTTGGAGAGAGACATAATCTTGGACAACTGAAGATTATGAATGATGATGCAACGATATATGAAGGTGCTGGCAGATATGCTGGCATGGATAGATACGAAGCAAGAAAAGAAATTGTAAAAGATTTAGAAGAAAAAGGATATCTCTTAAAGGTAGAAGATCACGATCATAGTGTTGGTCATTGTGAGAGATGTTCTACAGTAGTAGAACCTATTATATCTAAACAGTGGTTCGTTTCAATGAAAGAGCTTGCTAAACCTGCATTAAAAGCTTATGAAAATGGAGAATTAAATTTTATTCCTGATAGATTTGGGAAAATATATACTCACTGGCTTGAGGAGATAAGAGATTGGTGTATATCTAGACAGCTTTGGTGGGGACATAGATTACCAGTTTATTATTGCGATGAATGCAATCATGTGAATTTATCAAAAGAAAAGGTAGAAAAATGCGAGAAATGTTCCTCTGAAAATATTCATAGAGATGAAGACACATTAGATACTTGGTTTTCATCTGCATTATGGCCTTTTTCTACATTGGGATGGCCAGAAAATACTGATGATTTAAAAAAGTTCTATCCAACTAATGTATTAGTAACAGGATACGATATAATATTCTTCTGGGTTATAAGAATGGTATTTTCAGGAATAGAACAGATGGGTGAAATACCTTTTAAAGATGTATTTATAAATGGATTAGTTAGGGATGCAGAGGGTAGAAAGATGAGTAAATCCCTAGGTAATGGAATAGATCCATTAGAACTTATTGATGAATATGGAGCAGATGCTTTAAGATTCATGTTATCTACAGGGAATAGTCCTGGTAATGATATGAGATTCCATGTTGAAAAAGTAGAAGCTAGTAGAAATTTTGCGAATAAATTGTGGAATGCTTCTAGATTTACTCTTATGAATTTAGATAAGGAATATAATTTTGATATAGAAAAATTACAGATAGAGGATAAATGGGTTCTCTCTAGAATCAACAAATTAGCAGAAGAGATAGAGGAGAATTTAGAAAAATATGAACTAGGAATAGCAGCTTCTAAGATCTATGATTTTACTTGGAATGAATATTGTGATTGGTATATAGAACTTATAAAACCTAGACTCTATGGTGAAGGGGAAACTAAGAAAACAGCACAAGGAGTATTGCTATATGTCTTAAGAAATATATTGAAATTACTTCATCCATTTATGCCATATATAACAGAAGAAATATGGTCATCACTTCCAGGAGAAACAGGATTATTAATTTCTTCAGAGTGGCCGGTAAAAGAGGAAGAATTAATATTTGAAGAATCAGAAAAATCTATGGAATTTATAATGGATTGTATAAAGAATATAAGAAATATAAGAGCAGAGATGAATGTAGTACCTTCTAAAAAAGCTAAAATAATATTTGTTACGAAAGATCAAAAAAAATCTGATCTAATAAAATCTTCAGAAATATTCTTTGAAAAACTTGCTTCAGCATCTGAAATTGAAATAAGAGAAGATAAAGAAGGAATAGAGGATGATGCTGTATCTGCAGTAGTTACAGGTTGTGAAATCTATATACCTTTAGAAGAATTAGTCGATATGAAGAAAGAATTAGAAAGACTTGAAAAAGAGAAGAAGAGATTAGAAGGCGAGATAAAGAGAGTAGAAGGAAAACTTTCAAATCAAGGCTTTATCAATAAGGCGCCTGAAAAAGTAATAGAAGAGGAGAGACAGAAAAAAGTCAAATATCAGGATATGATGGAAAAAGTAATAGAGAGATTAGAGAGTATAAAAAAATAAATTAATTTAATAGAGGTGTAATATGAAGAAATTACAAGAGGCTATAGATTATATTCACAGCACTAATAAATTTGGTTCAGTTCTGGGATTAGAAAATATAAGGATATTATTAGAAAAGATGGGTAATCCTCAAGAAAAATTGAAATTCATTCATATAGCCGGAACTAATGGAAAAGGTTCTACATCATCTTATATTATAAATATGCTAAAAGCGAAAGGATATGAAGTTGGATTATTCTCATCACCTTATCTTGAGGTCTTTAATGAGAGAATTAGAATAAATGATGATAATATAGATGATAATTCATTAGCAGAAATAACTTTTATTGTTAAAGAAAAAGTAGATGAAATGCTTGAAGAAGGGTGTAATCATCCTACAGAGTTTGAAATAGTCACTGCAATAGGAATGGAATATTTTCTAAGACAAGGTGTAGATTTTGTGGTATTAGAAGTAGGGCTTGGCGGAAGATATGATTCAACAAATATAATATCTAAATCAGCAGTCTCTATAATAACTCCTATAGCTATGGATCATATAGATGTATTAGGAGATACTTTAGAGAAAATAGCTTATGAAAAAGCAGGAATTATAAAGAAAAATGGACTAGTAGTTTCATATCCTCAGCAGGACTCTGCTATGAAAGTAGTAGAAGAAGTAGCAGATGAACTAGATGCAGATCTTATAATATCTCCTAATCAAAATATAAATATAAAAGAGATCGATGAAAAAGGGAGCAAATTCGATTTTAAATACGGTGAAAATATATTAAATGATTTAGAAATAAAATTAATAGGCAGACATCAAGTTGAGAATGCTGCATTAGCGATAACGAGCATACTAAGATTAAAAGAGAAGGGCATTATAGATATAGATGAAAAAAGCATTAAAGAAGGATTGATCAAAACTAGATGGATTGGTAGACTTGAACTGATATCAGAAGAGCCTAGATTTATAATCGATGGGGCACATAATCTGCAAGGTATAGAAGCACTTAAAAATGCATTATCAGAATTATTTAATTATAATAAATTGATTCTTGGTTTGGGAATATTGGCAGATAAAGATGTTGATAGCATGATTGCAGAAATGGCTCCACTAGGAGATATTATAATAGCGACAGAACCTAATATTTTTAGAGCGATGAAAGCTGATGAATTAGGCGAAAAGTTAAAAAAATATAATGAGAATGTAGTAGTTGAAAAAGATATAGACAAGGCTATTGAGAAAGCTCTTAGCCTTTATGAAGAGAACGATCTTATACTATTCTCAGGCTCATTATATTTAATTGGAGATATAAGAAGCAAAGCAAAAAGAATTTTATAATAAAAACCCCTTTCGTTCAAATCAATACGATTTAATCGAAAGGGGCTTTTATCTAATCATATTTCTTTATTAAAGAACTCATTATATCCATAAATACTTCATTCGAATTTTTCTTCCAATTCTCACATATCATCTTTGCTTGTTCTGCAGAAGGAACATCTAAAGTGAGAGTGAAAATCTCATTATTTTTTTCTATAACTTTTAGAATAATAATATATTCTTTTTCAGCTTTTTTAAAATAAAAAGCTACAATCTGACTTTTAAGAACAATCTGTCTTCTTTTTTCCATATAGGTAGTATCGATAGACTCCTTTAATTCAGATGGAATTCTATCACTAAAAAATCTAAGCGTATCTTTTCCTGCATCAGATAGCCTATAGTACTCATTACCTTCTTTCGACATTATTTCTATAAATTTAGAATCTACTAATTCAGTCAAGAACTGTTGAATTGAAAAATAGTCCATATGATCTGATTCTAAAATATATTGAGTAATATCTGAATTCAACATAGGTTGATCCATTCTATAGAGAATATAGAGAATTAAGAGCTTAGATTGAACTAATTCCTCTGAAGTGTTTTCAAACAATCAATCCACCACCATTTCATATATATCATAGGATAAGATTAACATTTTAAAATATCTAGGTCAAGATACCTTTACCAATTTTTTCTCTAGCTCTAATATATGTTTCTAAACCATTTTTAGTATTTTCAACTAAATCTTTATCAAATTCTATCCTATTATTTTCAAATATCAGAATTATTGTAGATCCACCAAATTTAAAATAACCTTTTTCGTCACCTTTTTTATTAATAAAATTAGGTTCATAGGTTTGGACTATACTTCCTACAAAAGTTGCACCGATTTCTATATAGAGGATATCTCCAAAGTTCTCAGTCTCTATTAGAGTTAAATTCCTCTTATTCTTTGAATAAAGGTCTTTAATTATATTAAGGGCAATAGGATTGACTGAATAAAGAGCGCCGTCAATATTATATGCTTTTTTAACTCTAGAATCATCTATAAAATGATATCTGTGATAGTCCGTAGGACAGAGTCTAAATATAGCCATATCTCCATTTAAGAATTTTACCTCTAGATTTTCATCCATTATGAGATTAGATAGATTAAATTCAAAGCCTTTTATTGGAAAAGATATTTTTTTATTGATATTATTTATGAATAAAGCTCTTGAATCTGCTGGAGAGATTAAAATGTTTTTCTCTTTAGAATAAGGTCGAGCCTCTTCTTTGATTTTTCTATAAAAAAAATCATTAAAAGACTTATAATCGTCTATATTATTTCTAATAAATTCATCCATATTTATATCATAATTTTCTACAAAGCTCTTTATCTTTTTTTTACTATATTTAGTATCTTGGAATTTACCAAATATCGATGAAAGATATTTTCTCTTTACAATAATATTTAATATAAATTTTCCTAAGAAGTTATTATATAAGAATTCTAAGCCATTCATACCTAGAACTTTCTCTGTTTTTATAGATCTATCATCTCTATTAATATATTTTATTTTCATTATTTAGAAATCAGCCTCTCTATTTCATATTATAACTTTTAATTTTAATACTATAATATTATAATATATATAATAGAAAAATGCTTCAATTATTATTTTATGTATAATTTATTTATAAATTATATAAATTTCAAGAGAAATGTAGGGATTTATGTGAATTTTAAAATTTTATTAGTATTGACTTTCTTTATGATTTTAATAAGTATACAATTTACTTTGAATTTGATATTAAAAGAATTAAGAGATATTAAGAGAATAATTATAAAAGAAAAGAATACTAAGATGAAAGAAGATATAAAATGTTGGGATAGACAGACAAATGAATAAAAAAAAACATCCCTCCCAGGGGGATGTTTTTGGTTTAGTATCATATTTGGGGAATATAATACTAAATTTAGAATACACAATTAAAGGGGAATTGGGAAAGTTGTATTCCTTTAACCACTTTCATTTTAACATTTTGCAGAAAAAAATTCAATAGTTTTACAAAAAAAATACAGAATAATATGTGGAGGAGAGGTATTGTGGGCATATATCGAGAATTTGCCAGGTATTATGATGATCTTATGTATGATATTGACTATGAATCTTGGTATAAATTTTTAAAACAAATTTCAATAAGACCATTTAATAATGTTTTAGAGCTAGCTTGTGGGACAGGGAATATAACAGAATACTTAGCAATTGATGAGTCTGTAGATAAAGTAGCAGCAATAGATATATCTGAGGAGATGTTATTAGAAGCATCTGATAAGTTAGAAAAATATTCTAAAGTCAGCCTTTATAAGCAGGATATGAGAAAACTAGATATGGGCATAAGCAGATATGATACAGTATTATGCACATGTGATGGGTTGAACTATATAATAGATGAAGAAGATATAAAAGAAATATTTAGAAGAGTTTATGAATTGATTCTTGAAAACGGACAGTTCATATTCGATCTAAATTCTTATTATAAATTAAAGGAGATTATAGGTAATAATGTATTTATAGATGAGACAGAAGATATTTTTTATATCTGGGAAAATTACTTTGATGAAGAGAAAGAGATATCTGAATTCTATATAACATTTTTTAATAGAATTGAAGATGAAAAGTATAAGAGGTTCAATGAAATACATTATGAAAGGGCTTATAGGGAAGATAAGATAATAGAATTTTTAAAAGAAGCAGGTTTTAATAATATATCAGTATATTATGATTTTAAATCTGATACAGATAAGGATGAAAATAGTTCTAAAAGAATATTTTTTGTCTGCAATAAATGATTGACAACTAAATTATATTATGCTAAAATTGTAGACATACACAGAATCGATGCTAATAAAGTAATTGTATTTTGGTGATAGTAATAGGCGATAGAGCTTATTAATTTATTTATTGGAGGAATGTTTTAAGATGGTAAAAGGTACAGTTAAATGGTTTAACTCAACAAAAGGATATGGATTTATTTCAGGAGAAGACGGAGAAGATGTATTCGTTCACTACTCTGCTATAAATTCAGATGGGTACAAAACTTTAGAAGAAGGACAAGAAGTAGAATTTGAAGTTGTTGAAGGACAAAAAGGACCACAAGCAACTAACGTAACTGCTTTATAATTATCCTTTAAAAACAGTTAATAATTACATACCTTTAACACTTTAATTAGATATATTGATTTGTAAAGAATGTAATTAATCGTGCTAAAATTAAGCAAAACTAAAATATTTTGAAAACCCCGAATTTTTATTCGGGGTTTTCTATATTATATTATTAATATTAAGGAGGATTAAGCGGTGAGAAATTACATAGTAAGAGGGATTGATAGAGGGAAAAACTTCAGATTCTTCGTTGCAAAAGCTACAGATTTAGTAAATGAAGCTGTTCAGATACATCACTGTATGCCTACTGCAGCTGCTGCATTAGGGAGAACTCTAATTGCTACTGCGATAATTGGCTATATGGGTAAGAATAAAGAGGATAAGATTTCCGTTCAAATAAAAGGAGATGGAGATATAAAGAATATTATCTGTGTAGCAGATAATTCTATTAATGTAAAAGGTTATATATCGAATCCGCTTTCTAATCCACCATTAAAAGAAAATGGAAAACTCGATGTTGGATCAGCAATCGGAAGAGGAAAGATGATAGTTATAAAAGATTTAGGTTTGAAAGATTCTTATGTAGGACAGTCGGAATTGCTAAATGGTGAGATAGCAGAAGATTTTGCTAATTACTTTGCAAGGTCTGAGCAACAGCCATCAGCTGTTTCGCTAGGCGTAACAGTAGATAGAGATTATACGATAAAGTCAGCAGGAGGATTTATAATTCAAGTATTACCTGATGCAAATGAAGAAGCTATAGATTTATTAGAGAAAATAATAAGAGAAATTAAACCTATATCGACTTTAATATCAGAAGGTTATACTCCAGAGAAAATCATAGAGGAAGTATTTAAAGAGCTAGAAATAGATATAATAGATAAAAAAGAGATGAAATTAGAATGTGATTGTTCTAAGGAGAAAATAGAGGGAATACTATTATCTTTAGGAGAAGAAGAAATTCAAAGTATGATAGATAGAGATAAGTCTGCTGAAGTCATATGTCATTTCTGTAATACGAAATATCTGTTTGAAGAAAAGGAATTAAAGGATTTAATACTTGAAATATAAAATTTGATAAAAAATTGTAAAATTCTTATTGACTTAAAAAAATATATATAGTAAGATAGTATCTGTAGTTGAGAAAAGCCCAGATAGCTCAGTCGGTAGAGCAGAGGACTGAAAATCCTCGTGTCGGTGGTTCGATTCCGCCTCTGGGCACCATATAAGGCGACATAGCCAAGTGGTAAGGCAGAGGTCTGCAAAACCTTTATTCCCCAGTTCAAATCTGGGTGTCGCCTCCATAAATAAACCTTTGTCAGAAATGGCAAAGGTTTTTTGTATTTTTAAAAAGATTTATGAAAAGAGGTCGATTATGAATCCCTTTTTAAGGAAAGAAAATTATAAGAATATTATTATAGCTCAGAATGCTCCTTACGATATCAAAGCTAAACTAAGAGACATGGGATATAATATTATAGATAGCATAAAGGCAGATTTTTTATACGATTCGATTGCCTATCATCCGGATATAGTATTACATCCACTAGACGATAGGAATCTATTCATAGCTAAGAATTTATTTGAAGAATATAAACAAATTTTAGGAAAATATAATCTAAATTTAATTCCTACGAATCGAGAATTTAGATCTGAATATCCTAATTATATAGGACTTAATATTGGAAGAGTAAGAGATTATTATATCCACTCTAAAAATACAGATTCTAGAGCAATAGAAGAGTTTAAGAAAAAAGGAATAAAAAATATATTCGTTAAACAAGGATATTCAAAATGTTCAACTCTAAATATAAAGGAAAATATCATCATAACTTCGGATAGAGGTATAGAAAAGGAGTTGAAAAAATACGATGAAATAGAAGTCTATTATATAGATCCTAGAGGAATTGAATTAGAAGGTATGGAATACGGATTTATAGGTGGATGCGGAATTATGATCTCAGAAAAAGATTTAATTTTGACGGGACATACGAATAATATGAGAGATAGTAAATTATTTCATCAAATTTTGAACAAATATGAAATTAATGTTAATTATTTAAGCGATAAAGGTATAATTGATATAGGGGGCTTTATAGTTTTTTGATTTTAGATTGGGGATGATTATTATGTTAAATACCATAATTAGAATATTATTTATAGCAATTATTGGCGGCTTAATAGGTTGGATAACAAATTATTTAGCCATAAAACTGATGTTTAGACCGATTGAACCTATGAATATATTAGGGTTTAAAATACAAGGAATTATTCCTAAGAGGAAGAAAGAAATAGCATTTAATATTGGAAATGTTATTGAAGAAGAATTAGTTTCATTAGAAGATGTAATAGCAGAGATGACTACAGAACAGAATATGAAGCCAATTAAAGATACTATGAAGATAAAGATAAGAATAGTTATAGAGAATAAATTACCCTCATTAGTTCCCGTTACTATTAAAGAAATGGTTTATTCTTATATTGATAGAGTTATAGAAGAAGAAGGAGATAGGATGGTTATAGAGTTCTTAGAAGAGGTAACTAATGATGAACAGAATAAGATAAAGATGGCAAAGCTTGTTGAAAGTAAAATAAATTCATTTGAACTAGAGAAGCTTGAAGAAATAATAGTTCATATTGCTAAAAATGAATTAAAGCATATTGAATATATGGGAATCTTCTTAGGATTTTTCATAGGATTAGTTCAAGGAATAATTGTGACAGTGCTAGTTTAATATTAGGAGGTTTGTAATGGAAAAGTTAATTGAAAATATAGAGAAAAATAAAGATGAGATCATAGAGAACACTAGAGAAATACTGAAGATAAAAAGCGTCGAAGATAAAAGTAAGGCAAATATGCCATTTGGTAAAGGTGTCAATGATTCATTAGAATATGTATTAAAACTCTGCGAAAAACTTGGATTTAAAACTTGCAATTTAGATAATTATCTTGGATATGCAGAATATGGTGAAGGTGAGCAGATGATGGGAATCTTAGTCCATTTAGATGTGGTTCCTGAAGGAAATAATTGGTCATATCCTCCATATGGTGCAGAGATAGATAATGGTAAAATTTATGCACGTGGGGCTATAGATGATAAAGGACCTGCAATGGCATCTATTTATGCGTTGAAAATGGTGAAAGACCTTGGAATTAAATTGAATAAAAGAGTGAGAATAATATTCGGAACTAATGAAGAAACTGATTGGAAATGCATGGATTATTATAAACAGAAAGAAGAGATACCAGATTTTGGATTTACTCCAGATGCTGAATTCCCTGTAATAAATGGAGAAAAAGGAATAGTACATTATAGATTATCAAAAGAAGTTAAGAACGATAGTAAGATATATATAATGGAATTGAACGGCGGTCAAAGAGTTAATATGGTCCCAGATAGAGCGGAGATAGAATTATACTTTGATGATATGTTTATGAACTATATTCAAGAAATGAAAGAAGAGATAAAGGGGACCGATTATGAGTACAAGAGAAATGGAATAAAGTTTAGAATCATATCTAAAGGAATTTCTTCTCATGGAAGTACACCACAATTTGGTATAAATGCCATAACTAAATTATTTGGTATGATAGATAAGATAATAGATAGAGATTGTGAGCTTAAAAAACTAGTAAGTGAAATAACTCAGACTATAGGAATGGATTATACAGGTAAAGGATTAGACTGTAATTTTTCAGATGAAGAGTCTGGAGATCTTACATTAAATTTAGGGAAAGTTTCGTATGATAAAGGTATAGTTGATTTTGATATAGATATAAGGTATCCAATTTCTGTAGATAAGGAAGAAATAAAGAAAAATATAGAGAGTAAATTACCAGGATATAAAGTCGTAGAATTGGATTCAAAAAGACCTATATATATATCGCCGAATGACGATTTTGTTAAAACATTATTAGAAGTATATAGAGAAGCTACTAATGATTTAGAATCTGAACCTATGGTAATAGGAGGAGGAACTTATGCAAGAGCCTTCGATAATATGGTTGCTTTTGGAGCAATTTATCCAGGCCAAGAGATATTAGCTCATGAAAAAGATGAATTTATAGAGGTTGATCACCTTTTAAAACTCGTAGAGATATATTCAAGAGCTATTATAAAATTAGCAGGAGAATAGAAAAAATATTATATTAGCCTTGACAGATTTTTAGTTTTAAGCTATAATTTCGTAGGTAGGTAAATAAAATATTTATTACAAAATTCCAAGAAGAAGTTTCCGCTTCTCACCTTATAACTAGAGTTCATAAGGTAAATATAATGTTGATAAGACTTTTATTATATATTAGCGGATGGCTTTTGCTGTCCGCTTTTAATTTTTTTCAGGAGGTGTCTTACAATTAAAGAACTTCAAATTAACGAAGAAATTAGAGACAGAGAAATAAGACTTATAGGTGAAGATGGTGAACAATTAGGAATAGTTTCAGCTAGGGAAGGCCAGAGAATGGCTGATGAGAGGAAATTAGATTTAGTTAAAATATCTCCAAATGCAAAGCCACCAGTTTGTAAAATTCTTGACTATGGCAAGTATAAATATGAACTTGCAAAGAAAGAAAAAGAGGCAAAGAAGAAACAGAAGGTTATAAGTGTAAAAGAGATAAGATTGACACCAAAAATAGAAGAGAATGATTTAAGAACTAAAGCAAATAGAGCTAATGATTTCTTAAAAGATGGAGACAAGGTGAAGGTCTCGGTTAGATTTAGAGGGAGAGAACTTGTTAATCCAGATTCAGGTAGAGGTGTTTTAGACAAATTTGCGGAACTGACTTCAGAGAATGGAGCAATAGATAAGAAGCCTAAGCTTGAAGGTAGAAATATGGTAATGTTCTTAGGACCGAAAAAATAAACGAGAGAGAGTGGAGGAAAATATTATGCCAAAAATGAAAACTCATAGAGGAGCAGCTAAGAGATTTAAAAAAACAGGAACTGGTAAATTAAAGAGATATAAAGCATATAAGAGCCATTTAACTGGTAAGAAGAGTGCTAAAAGAGTTAGAAACTTAAGAAAGTCTGCTATAGTTAGCAAAGGCGATCATAAGAGAATAAAGGATTTACTACCGTACTAATATAGAGGAGGAAGCAAGAGATGGCTAGAGTAAAAAAATCGATAAATGCAAGAAAGAAACATAGAAAAATATTAAAACAAGCTAAAGGATATTATGGCGCTAAGTCTAAGTTGTTCAGACCGGCTAATCAAGCAGTTATGAAATCTTTACAATATTCTTATATTGGACGTAAATTAAGAAAGAGAGATTTTAGAAAGCTTTGGATATCAAGAATAAATGCAGCAGCTAGAGTTAATGGAATGTCTTATAGTAAGTTCATAGCAGGACTTAAAAAGGCAAATATAGAAGTTAATAGAAAGATGCTATCTGAAATGGGTATACATGATCCAGAAGGATTTGCAAAATTAGTTGAAATAGCAAAAAACGCATAGAAAAAGACAGAATCAAATCAGATTCTGTCTTTTTCTATGTACTATTGACATTTAAGAATTTAGTTATAAAATAAAAAATATAAACTATTGAAAGGAGGAATTCGTTTATTGGCTAATATAATAGATAGATTAAAGATAAAGCCACAGAGAATTTTAGTTCTAGGAATAGGATTAGTTATGTTAATCGGAGCGTTCTTGCTTAATTTACCAATAGCTTCAGTAGAAAGAGAGAGTGTAGGCTTTATAAATGCATTATTCACATCTATATCGGCTACTTCTGTTACTGGTCTTGTAGTAGTGAATACAGCGCAGTATTGGAGCTTATTTGGTAAATTCGTAATTCTCTGTCTTATACAAATTGGCGGACTCGGCTTTATGACTTTGACATCCTTAATAGCGATGATATTAGGTAAGAAAATAGGTCTTAGAGATAGACTTATAATTCAAGAGGAATTGAATCAGTTTAATTTAGCCGGAATAGTTAGATTTACAAAGTATGTAATAAAAGCTACATTCATTGTAGAAATAATAGGCGCCATAATACTAGCCACTAGATTTATTCCTCAATACGGAGTTCAGACTGGGATAGTCTTCGCAATTTTTCATGCTGTATCAGCATATTGTAATGCTGGATTTGATCTATTAGGAGATAGTCTTGTTAAATATGTAGGAGATCCATTAGTAATATTGACTATATCAGGACTAATTGTCCTAGGAGGTATAGGATATACGGTATATCTAGATATTACAAAAAATAGAGGTTTTAAAAGACTTACTATGCACACGAGATTCGCAATAAGAATAACTCTATTTTTAATATTAATAGGGACGGCTTTTGTTTTCATATCCGAATACGATAATCCACAGACTTTGGCAAAACTGAGTTTAGATGAAAAATTTCTTGCATCAGTTCTTCAGTCCATTACTACTAGGACAGCAGGATTTAATAGTATAAATCTTGGACATATTAATGCGACTACGGCATTCTGTATGATAATATTGATGTTTATAGGAGGATCACCTAGTTCGACTGCTGGAGGAATAAAAACGACTACATTTGGAACTTTAGTAGTTGCGGTAATATCTATGATAAAGGGTAAAAAAGAGGTAGAAGTCTTAAAGAGAACTATACCAACATCCCTTGTACTAAGAGCTTTGGCTGTTTTTTTAGTCAGTGCTTTTTTAGTCGTAGGAGTAGTTATGGTAATGACAATAACGGAGAACCAAGAGTTTTTGGATATAATGTATGAAGTGGTTTCAGCATTCTCTACCTGTGGTGTTACAAGAGGAATAACTTCTGATTTAACGGACACAGGTAAGATTATAATTATGAGCACTATGTATATTGGAAAAGTCGGACCATTGACTCTTGCATTTGCAATTGCAAGTAGATCTAAAAATAGAGAGAGAAAATACAGATATCCAGAAGGTAAGCCTCTAATCGGTTAATAAATATATCTGTAAGTGGAGGTAAGTTTTATGCAAGAATTTGTAATAATAGGTTGTGGGAGTTTTGGAGAGAGTATAGCGAAGAGTTTGTTCGGAAAAGGTTATGATGTAATGGTAATAGATAGAGACCATGAAAAGATTCAAAATATTGCTGATGATGTCACTCATGCTATAGAGGCTGATGCCATGGATGAATCTACATTAAAATCATTAGGTATAAGAAACTTTGATGTTGCAGTAGTCAGTATGGGTTCTGATATACAGGCATCTATATTAGTAACTCTTTTAGTAAAAGAACTTGGAGTTAAAAAAGTAATAGCTAAGGCTAGAAGTGATATACATGCAAAGGTCCTATATAAGATAGGAGCTGATAGAGTCATATTTCCAGAGAGAGATATGGGCGTGAGATTAGCTCATTCATTAGTTACAAAAAATATATTAGATTATATAGATTTAGATCCAAACTATTCTGTAGTAGAGATAAATGCAATTGAATCTTGGCATAATAAATCACTAAAAGAGATACAATTACCTAATGAATATGGTATAAATGTTGTCGCTTTAAAAACAGGTGAGAAGATGAATATATCTCCTAGCGCAGACGATATAATTAGAGAGGGAGATATAATAATCGGAATAGCAAGCACTGATAGTATGGATAAATTAGGTGAAAGTGAATAATGAATGAAATCATAGTGAGTAATAAGAATACTAAGATTAAATATATAAAATCTCTTTATAAGAAAAAGAATAGATGGGAAGAAAAAAAATACATTATTGAAGGAATTAGATCTATTGAACAGATATTAAATAGTGAAGAAAATATAATAGAAATATTTTATTCAAATGATGTAAAAAAGCTATCTAGAGGAGAAAAACTTCTTAAAAAAATAGAATATAGAGGAATAGATCTGACAGAGGTTTCTAAAGATATATTTGAAAATATTAGTTCGACTGAAACACCACAGTATATATTAGCTTTAGTCAGTTTTAAAGAATATAATGCATTTGAAGTTTTAGAATCTAAAAAGAGATTTATAATTCTTGATAGAATTCAAGATCCAGGGAATTTAGGGACTATAATTAGGACTTCAGAAGCTATGGGATTCGATGGAATTTTAGCATTTAAGGGAACTGCTGATATATACAATCCCAAAGTTGTAAGGTCGACTATGGGAATTAAGATACCGATTGCATACTGTGAAGAAATAGATCAGATAATAAAAGAATTAAAGAGAAAGAAGATAAAAATAGTATCTACTTCATTAGATTCTAAAAAATATATTTATGAAGCAAATCTTTCGGGCGATATAGCAATAATAATTGGTAACGAAGCAAATGGAGTATCGAAAGAGCTAATAGATAATTCAGATGAGATATTAAAGATTCCTATGCAAGGAGAGGCTGAATCACTTAATGCAGCTATTGCTTCGGGTATGATAATATATGAATCGGTTAGACAAAAAGCTCGTACATAATGTACGAGCTTTTTTATTTAATAAAACATTGAAATCTAGATTCAATTGACATAATTGAAAAATTAAATTAAAATTTAAGAATAGACAATCTAGTTATAAAGACTAGATTAAGATTAGGAGGTAACTATAAGAGTGAATATATTGACTAGTAAGATGGGGAAACTAGAGCATCCTATAATTCAAGGTGGTATGGGAGTAGGTATATCATTAGGTGAATTAGCAGGAGCTGTTGCAAGAGAAGGCTGTATGGGAGTAATTTCCATGGTAAATATAGGATATAGAGAAGATGACTTTTATAGAAATCCTTTTGAAGCAAATAAAAGAGCATTTAAAAAGGAATTATTAAAAGCGAGAGATATTGCAAAGGGAAAAGGTATGGTTGCTGTAAATATAATGGCAGCATTGTCTAGATTTTCTGATTTTGTAGAACTAGCTGTTAAAGAAAAAGTCGACGCTGTGATAGTAGGGGCAGGATTGCCACTTAATCTACCTTCATTAGTAGAGACGAAAGATGTTTTAATAGCACCTATTGTATCTAGTAGGAAAGCATTAGATCTTATAATGAGAACTTGGAAGAAAAAATATGATAGATTGCCAGATTTTGTAGTTTTAGAAGGAAAAGAAGCAGGAGGTCATCTAGGTTTTAAGGAAAAAGATTTTGACGATGATGAAAAGAATTTAGAGAATCTAACGATAGATTTAGTAGACTATTTAAAGGGTGTAAAAGAAAAATATGATCTTCAAATACCACTATTCGTAGGAGGTTCTGTATTTGACAATGAAGATTTAAAAAAATATAATGCACTAGGGGCTACAGGATTGCAGATAGGCTCTAGGTTTATAGCAACGGAAGAATGTGATGCATCTATTGGACTAAAAGAAATGATTATTGATAATAACTCTGAAAATTTATCAGTTTTTATTAGTCCTGTAGGAATGCCAGGTAGAGGTATAGAAAATAATTTTATAAGAAGGGTAAAAGGCGAAAGAGTTCCTTCTAAATCTTGTGTAGATTGTATTAAAAAATGTAATCCTAAAGTCACTCCTTATTGCATATCAGATGCTTTAATTAGTGCAGCAAAAGGTGATAAAGAAAATGGATTGTTTTTTTGTGGTGCAAATATAGATAGGATAAATAAAATGAGTACGGTTAAAGAAGTAATTAGTGATATATTAGGAAAAACTGAAGATGTATAATATATAAAGACCTCTTAATACTAAGTGTTTTGAGGTCTTTATATTATCTTATTTTCAGAAAAATAGATTATATTATATAATAGATTTATAATAATAATTTTAATAAGATATGTGTAATATTTTGATAGAATTCGTAGTCTGTGTTGAAGATAGATATGGGATATCTTTTAATAAAAGACTTATTGGAAGGGATAAACTCATAGATGAATTTTTAATAGAAAGTCTAGATGGATCTGAAGTTTTTGTGGATGAGAATTATTTAAAATATTCAAAAGACAATAGATTTAAATTGATATCGGAATTTGATTTTAACGAAGATTCAAATGAATCTATTACAATATATTGTACTTCAGAAAATAGTTTAGCATATCTAGATAGATCTGATGAGATAATCATTTACTATTGGAATAGAGCTTATCCAGCAGATCTATATCTTGATTATGATTTTATAAGAACTAATTATAAATTAGTTGAGAAGATTGAAGAAATAGAGGGAAGTTCACATATTTTAGCAAAAGAAATTTGGAGGAAGATAGATGGGTAAGAAATACAATAGATCTAAAAGGAAATATAAAAAATATAGTAATAATAAGTTTTTAAATGGAGTAGTAATAATTCTTTTAGTATTATTTGGATATTTTTTTGCTGAAGAAAAAATAGATTTAGAAGATCTATTTAATCAAAATTCAAGAATAGAAAGAGAATCTAAAGAGTCTTTCGATATGGATTCGATACCTGAGTTTTCCGGAGAACCTTATATAGTCTTGAATTCGAATGTGCCTGAATTTACTGAAGATGAAAAGCGGGATAGCGAGCCATCTGAATTCTATAGTGAATTAGATGAGCTTGGAAGAGTGGGAGTTGCGGAAGGTGTTCTAGGCATAGAGACTATGCCTACGGAAAAAAGAGGCAGTATAGGAAGTGTTAAGCCGACGGGTTGGCATACTATAAAATACGATAATATAAAAGGGAAATATCTCTATAATAGATGCCATTTAATAGGTTATCAACTTTCAGCAGAAAATGCTAATAAGAGAAATCTTATGACAGGAACTAGATATTTCAATGTAGATGGAATGCTTCCTTTTGAAAACTTAGTTGCTGACTATATAAAGGAGACGAATAATCATGTTAGATATAGGGTTACCCCTATATTTAAAGGGAATAATTTACTAGCGCATGGTTTGCAAATGGAAGCTTATTCGATTGAAGATATGGGTGAAGGTATTAGTTTTAATATCTATTGCTATAATAATCAACCTGGAATAAAAATAAATTATGTAGATGGATCTAGTGAAAAGGAATAAAACTAAAAGAGCAATTATAAAATAGCCATTTTATAATTGCTCTTTAATTTTTAAATTTTTTTTAAAATACTATTGACAGATTAAATCTTAAGAGGTACAATATAGCAAGTGGATTAGAAAAGGGCAAAAACATTGCATAGACTTTTCAAATATATATTCTAAAAAGTATTTAAAAGAATTCAAAAATTCTTATTGCTTTTTTTATAAATAGAATATATAATAGAATCTACGATGAATTTTGAAAAATGAACAGCAGATATAAAAAACCATAGTTAATTCCACAGT
>JAUNVB010000047.1 GCA_030537835.1 Andreesenia angusta
TACGCTGTTCCCAAGCGTAAAAAGAGCCGTAGGAATTAATTTCCTCGGCTCTTTTATCTCTTATTTATATTTGTTTTTTATCTTTTTTAACCAGGGAGCATAGTTTTCATTAAAATTCATATTATGTTCTAATATACTACTTCCTGATTTGTTTTTTGCTTTTTCTAAATCTAAACTATCAAATATTTCTTCAACATATGGGATATTATCTGGTTTAGTTAATGAGTAATTATCTACTGACTCACATATCAAACTATAATCTGCTCCCCATTCTTCTGCATAGAGTTTAACTTCATCTCTTTGCTTTTTCTTCTTCCATTTTTCAAATGATTCATCAAAATCTATTTCACTAGATATATTTCCTAATACTAATTCAGTTTCAACATATTCTTTTAATAGCTTTGCAGATTTGTCATCTCCCATATTACTTAACTCTTCTATTTGTCTATATATCTCTTCTAATGCTTCTTCTTTTATCGTTTGATAGCCATCAACCATATCTACTCTTTCACTTATTAGTTTTAAAATATATGCTGCATCTATTATCTGTGAACCCGCTAGTTTTGTTTTAGATACTAATGGAGTAATGGCCTCAGTATATACTTCTTCGTCTAGATCTTCTCGAAGATTTATTACTGCCCCTTTATATCTATCCCAAGTATTTTCATCTATTCCAAATTTATTTTCATCCCAGTTATACTCATAGTATTGGGTTACTAAATTATATTGTTCGGATGCCTCTTTAAATGCATCTCTAAACTCTCTTTTCTTTTCTTCATCATTTTTAACTTCTTCCCATCTAGTTGGATCATCTAAGACATTGACTAGTTTTTTAATTTTAGTTGAAAGTTTATCTACTGCTATCTCATATTTATCTACTATGGCTCTACTATTTTTCCCTCCACTTCCATAAAGTACTAAAGCTTCTTTTACATTTTCTTCTGTTATTCTTGGATATTTAAAGTTTATTATTGTTCCAAATTCTTTATCTCTTCCATATACTCTATTTGTTCTAGAATAGGCTTGTATTAATCCTTGTAGTTCTAAAGCTCTATCTACATAGAGAGTGTTTAAAAGTTTTGAATCATATCCCGTAAGTAGTTGATCTGCAACTATTACTAAATCAATATTTTTAGGATTTCTTCCACTTCCTCCTCTAGTAGCTCTGTCTACTATATGCTCAAAATAGGCATCTTCACCATTTCTTCTATCCCCTGGTGTAAAAGATACATTAGTTATTTTTTCATAATCTTTAAACATCTTTTCTATAATATCTCTAGATATATTATCCGGGTCATTTTCATTTCCAAAGCTGAATGTCATTGCAATATTTATTTTATAATCGCTATTATCTAATTGTCTTTTAAATTCTTCATAATACTCTATTACTCTTTCTTTATATGCAACAGTTAATATAGCATTGAACTTTTTTTGCTGTGACTGTTTATCCCAATTTTTTAATATCTCTTCTACCACTCTAGGTATATGAGTTTCATCTTGATACTTTAATATCTTTCTTTTCTTAGCTTCTTTTTCAACTTCTAATTCACTCATGGCATAGACTTTTCTCTCTATATCTCTTCTATCTGAACCATCACTGCTTAATATATCCTCTACAATATTCTCTCTTAAATCCTCATACGATCTAAACTCTCCAGTATTTATATAATCTATATTAAAACCAAGGACATTGCCATCTGCTATTGCTTGATCTATGGTATATTCATGAAGTTTTGGCCCAAATAGTTTCTCTGTGGTATTTATTACTTCACTTTTTTCATTTATTTTACCTTTTGCTCTATTTTCTTCAAATAGAGGTGTACCTGTAAAACCATAGAATAATCCCTTTTTTCTGAAATAATTTTTAATATTCCCCATCATATTTCCCATAGTCGTTCTATGAGCTTCATCTATTATAAATACTATTTTTTTATCAGCTAAACTATAATCCTTACTTTCTACAAGCTCTTTTACTAATACATTGAGTTTAAATGTAGTCGTTACAACAATTCCTCTACTCTTTGATTTAAGTTTTTGTCTCAATTTATAAGTGCTCGCCGTATCATCAACATCTACAGTTTCATACTTAGAATAATCTTTAAACTTTTCGCTAGTTTTACTATCCAATTCTCGTCTATCTACGAGAAAAATAACTTTATCAAAACCTGCTCTTGTCGATAGTACTAAAGCAGTTTTAAAGCTGGTAATAGTTTTCCCAGAACCGGTAGTATGCCAAACAAAGCCACCATGAGGTATTCCTTCATTTCTTTCCCCATATACTGCTGCTTTAACTGCCTGCAGAGCATAGACTTGATAAGGCCTCATAAGCATATGTCTTCTGTTTTCTTCATCTCTAGCTTCATCTATTACCAAATAGTCCCCGACCATTTGATGAGCCATGGGAATCATCAGAAAGTGCTCTATAACTTTTTCCCACGCATTGATAGGATTGTTCTCTTTATCTGCCCATTTAAAAACAAAACTCTTATTAAACTCATCTAGAGATTTAGGAGTAGCAAAGTATCTAGTTTCTATTTCAGTAGTAATTACCATCATCTGAGAAAATGCCATGAAATTATTCATATATTCCCCATCACGATAATAGCGTTTAAATTGTTCAAAAGCTTCATCTAAAGACTTATCCGTTCTTTTTTGCTCTATATTAATCAAAGGTAGACCATTTATTAATAAGACTATATCGAATCTGTTATTATTACCAGTTCTAACTTCTCTAGCAATACGATAACTAGAATCTCCACCACTAACTTGAGATTTTTTAAAAATAGTTAAAGTTATCTGCTTTCTAGTCAATTTAGGATTATCATCTCTATATATGCCATCTATTTTACCTTGTGCTCCTTCAATAGCTAAAAGCTTAGCAGCTTCATAACTATTGCTTATCTGACTAACCCTAGTCATAACTTGAGCAAATTCATTATCTGTAAGTTTAATACCTTCCAATTGATCTGCATTTATTCTATTAAGCTCGCTTCTCCAATGTTCAATTAGATCATCTACAGTTACATTTCTAATATTTCCATTTAAATAATCAGGAGCTTCCCATCTATACTTCTCAAGCTCTCTAACAAACTTTTCTTGAAAAGCCTTCTCCGATGAGTCCTTTTTAAGTCTTATTAATTCATCTTCCTGTATATTATGCATAACCTACCTCCTTTCTATACAAACATCTCATTTAAATAAGCTTTTTTAACATTCTCTAACTTTTCCAGCTTACGCTGATGAAGGGTGATGAGGT
>JAUNVB010000048.1 GCA_030537835.1 Andreesenia angusta
AATACTTTCTCTTTATAGACATATTATCTCCTCCGATTTATTAATTATATTTATTTTATTGTGTTCGGAGGTAATATGTCCTATTTAGTGTGGCCATTCCATTATTTATATCATTAAATAGACAAGAACTATTTATTTCATAAAACATATTTGAATAATCAATCAATAATAATCATAAAAATTGTGCTTAGTATTTCTTTAAATGATATACTCTTATCGATGGGATAGAGGTGAATGCATGGATAAATATTTTTTTGCTAGTGAAAAGATGAAAGTTTCATTAGAAATAGAAAGAGAAATTATTGGAGTAAGATTTTTAAAGACTGAAGATCAATTTAATAAATCAAAAGCCAAGAAAATTAGAAGTAAAATGCCTTATTGTGTAATGGTTAAATTAGCTTCTAGTGGTTATCATTTTAAAGGAAATCTATCAAGCGTTAGTTGTAAAGGGGCTATAAAAGCTTTGTCACTAGACTCTTATAAAAAAGAAACTGAAACAGGAGAAGATTATTATTCTTTTGGACTGTATAGAGACTTAGATATAGCAAAAGAATTTGCGACAGAGATGATATATTTAGAAGATAAAAATTACGGAATAGAAGTAGGAGCATTAGAAAAATTAACGGAAGAGCCGGATGTAGTAATAATTGTAACAACACCTTATAATATTATGAGAATAATACAAGGCTATTCATACAAATTTGGACATAATGATAACTATAGAATATCAGGAAATCAAGCAATTTGCTCGGAGTGTACAGCTGTGCCATATCTTAAAAATGGTATGAATGTGACTATGATGTGTTCAGGAACTAGATATTCAGCAGGGTGGAAAGAAGAAGAAATGGCAGTAGGATTTTCAAGAGAACAGTTTATAGAAGTAGCAGATGGAGTTTATAAATCTATCAATGGTGCAGAAACCAATAGAAAAAAGAATAATATAATAAAAAAAATAAAAGAATCAAATCTAGAAGAAATATCGATAGAGATAAATGATGCCTATTTCATCAGAACACAGAAAAAGGCAAAGGAGGGCGAAAATAAATCTTGAAAGATATGATTAAAAGAGAAAAGGTACTACTGTTTAGAATGCTTATAGTAGCATCAATAATAATAGCTTGGGAGATCTTAGGAAGTAGCGGAATTATGGATACTAGATATACTAGTAAACCTTCAGAAATAATAATAGATTTAATAGAATTTATAAAGTCTAGAGAGTTTTTTAAACATGCAAAAATCACCATATATGAAGCTATCAGTGGACTATTATATGGAACGATAGCAGGGCTATTTATAGGAATTATATTAGGTCAATTTAAATTACTAGGCAATATATTCAAG
The DNA here is from genome assembly GCA_030537835.1 of Andreesenia angusta. Lineage (GTDB taxonomy): Bacteria > Bacillota > Clostridia > Tissierellales > Gottschalkiaceae > Andreesenia > Andreesenia angusta_A. The sequence continues at coordinate 1,342 of JAUNVB010000048.1, forward strand.
CCTATAATCGATGCGCTTTATAGTGTACCACAACTAACATTAGCACCAGTTTATATTCTTTGGTTTGGAATAGGATTAAAATCTAAAATATTTCTAGCTTCGCTATTAGTATTCTTTCAAGTTTTCTTTGCAACGATAAATGCCATTAGAGAGATGAATATTGGATTAGTTGAATCAGCAATACTATTAGGAGCATCAAAATCACAAATAACGAAAGATATAGTCATACCAACTTGTACTCCATGGATATTAGTAGGAATAAGAACGGGAATAGGCTCTAGTTTAGTCGGAGCAATAATAGGAGAATATATGGGGGCTTCAGCAGGATTTGGATGGATGATAGCATATGCGACTTCTTATTTTAAAATTACAAGGGTTATGACATGCATAACGATTCTTTTAACTATAGGTATGTTACTTAATAGTCTCTTAAATCTAGTGGAAAGAAAACTATTGAAATGGAATCCAGCTTATATAAGAAGAGATGAGAAATAATATTAGGAGGAAATATCTTGAAGAAAAAAATTAGTGTAATTACTTTAATTATATCTATTCTGATGATACTAACATCATGTAAAGATAGTAAAGAGCAAGATAATATAGATGTGAAGGTCTCAGAATTCAGAAATCTGAACTGGGCATCTACTTATATTGCAGATGCATTAGGATACTTTGAAGATGAAGGACTCAATATATCATTTGATATATATAAGGATGGTCCTATTGCATTTCAAGGAATGCATGCAGGAGATTCAGATTTCTGTTTATTATCTGTAGAACCTGTAATAAGAGCATCAGAAGAAGGATTTGATTCAAGTTTAATATTAACAAATACTGATAATAGAACTTATGCTTTTGCAACGAGAGGAGATATTCAAAATGTTAAAGATTTAAAAGGAAAGACTATTTTTGGAGGAATGCCTGGTTCATCGCCATATTCATTTGTTTTATCAATTTTAGAGGAAGCAGGACTTAGCGAAAATGACGTAAGTTTTGTTAACTTAGAATATGAAGCTGCAATAGCAGCATTAGAAAACAAACAAGTAGATGGAATATTTATGAATATATATAATGAAAAAGAATTATTAGAAGCAATACCAAATGCAAAAATATTAATAGATCTGACTGATGAGAGTTTACATTCAAAATTATATGATACAAAATATAGTCAAACAACAATTGTAACTTGTACAAAAGAATTTGCAGAGAAAAATCCTGAAACAGTACAAAAATTCACGAATGCATCAGTTAAAGCTTTAAAGTATATAGATGAAAATGAAGTAGGGAAAATAGCAGAAGTTCTGCTACCTTATTTTGACGGAATGTCGAAAGAAGAACTAAAAACGAGATTTTCAAGCATAAAGAGCTCATACTCAAAGACCGGGGAAATAGATAGAGCAGGATACGAAACAATAGAAAATTTCTGTATAGATCAAGGCTTAATTAGGAGAGCAATAGGATACGATAATATAGTTCAAGAAGAATTTGTAAAAAAAGCTTTAGAAAATAATAAGTAATGTAGGTGATTTATATTGAGCTATATAGATATAATAGATTTAAATAAAAGATTTGGATTACAAAAGGTATTAAAAAATTTTAATATGACTGTTAATAAGAGAGAATTCTTGACCATACTAGGACCATCGGGTTGTGGAAAAAGTACATTACTAAGATGTATTGCTGGTTTTGAAAATATTGATTCAGGAGAGATAAATATTGATAATAAATCTATATTAAATA
>JAUNVB010000049.1 GCA_030537835.1 Andreesenia angusta
CGTCTACCTAAAAATATCGTAGTTCATAGGATAACTGGTGATGCTCCTAAAAATTCTCTCATTCTCCCACTCTGGACTAGGGATAAGATATATATTATAGGAAATTTAGAAAAAAGACTCAAAGCTAAAAAGCTATATCAAGGTATAAGTTCGTATATAAAATAAAGACTTCTTTATATTAAAGAAGTCCTTATTTCTATAAAAATATATTCTCTATATAGTTATAGTATGATAATATTTCGGCACTAGCTTTGCTTCGAGTAAATATAAATATCAATATTATCAATACTATTGCTACTATAATGCCAATCTTTAGATAGCTCTTAGGATAGCTACCTGATATATATCCTGTTTCTCCATTTATTAAGACATTATAAGTCTTACCCTTAAAGGCATATGATGTTGAGTATATTGGTAGTATTACATGTTTATAAGTTTCATCATACATTCTAGAATTTACCGAGTCTACTTTAGCTCTATCATAACTCTTAAGTATATCTTTTCTAGCTAATTCCTTCATATCATTTTCCATTTCAATAACTGCTTCATCATGTGCATCTTTTAATGGAATAGTATGTCTTTCTGCTGAAAAGCCAGACATATATTCTGGAGAGTAACCCTTTAGTCCTTTTATAGTATCGTATGAACCAATATTTTTAAGACATTTTTCATCTAATGTCCTAGTAGCTCTTATTAGAATATCATCAAAACTATTTCTAACTGTTCCACTAGTATTGTACCAATCTGTTTCTGTTCTCGTTTTAGTTTCACCATTATCATCTTTATATTCTACCGTTCTATCTATGCCACCACTACCTCTATAAAAAGATTCTACTTCTGCATCGAATGTCCAGAATGGAACATAGATTTGCAGAAATTTATCTTTTTGATATAGATTTTTTAAATCTGATGGAGCTAACCATTTCTTCTTTATCCATTCATTAAATTTTTGACCGGCTTCAATTTTATCAATCTTAAAAGGGCTAATACCATCAGGTACGATTGTAGCTTCTTGCTTTTGTGCTAAAACTATATGTGAATCACAATATGGACATGATGTAGCTGTGATCTCTGGAGATAATTCTATAACGGCTCCACAAGATTCGCATGACATCGTAGTTATTTCTTGATTGTTCTCTGCTAATTGATCCGTCTTAGTATTCCCAGAATCTCTATCTGAATATGGATGCTCCTCTATTGCTCTATCTGAAACTATATCTATTTCTGATGTACAATTTGGACATTTTAAATTTCCCGATTTTATATCATAGACCATGATATTTCCACAATTCTTTCAATCATATCTTTCAACCATTTTTTATCTCCCCTTTAACTGTTTAAACTAATTTATTGCCACAGTTTGAACAAAATTTTGCCCCCTCTGTTTTATTTCCACATTCTGGACAAAATTTAGGAGCTTGTCCTCCTGCTGATCCTTGTACAGGAGCTTGTGTGTTTTGAGCTTGATTCTGTTGAGGATTTTGCATATTATCTACCATCTGTTTTCCCATCATCATACCCATTTGCATATTCATCATATCTCCTGCTACACTTCCTCCATTAGCATTTGCCATAGAATCTGCTGCGGCCATTTGTGTATATTTGTTCATATCCCCAACCATACTCTGTGATGCTGCTTTATTTGCCATTTCTTGTATTTCTTCAGGATAAGACACACTTCCTATATTGAATCCTGTTATTTCAATTCCAATTTTTCTCATTTCCATATCTAAATCTTCTCTAATTCCTTTAGCTATTTCAAATGAATTCGCTTGTAAATTGAACATATCTTTTCCCTCTAAAGATATCCATTTCATAATGAGTTGGTCTAGAACAGATATTACTCTTTCCTTTATATCTTCTACTGTGAATTGTTGTTTTATTCCTGCTATTTTTTCAATAAGAATATTATAGTCATCAACTTTACAATTGAATGTTCCAAATGCTCTTATTGGCATTCCCCCTGGTAATCCTTGCGCTGGTATGTTTATTGCATTCTTAGTTCCCCATCTAATTGTGAATTCTTTTGTATTTATGAATAAAACTTCTGCTCTCATCCCACTATTGAATCCAAATTTAAATCCTTTCAATGTTGATAGAAATGGAACTATCTCCGTTTCTATATCGAAACTTCCTTCATCTACAAATATTCCTTCTACTTTCCCATTGAAGATGAATATAGCATCTTGTCCTTGTCTTATTATTAATTTACTTCCCTTTTTTATCTCTTTATTTGCCCATTTCCAAAATATTACCTCATCATTATACTCTTCCCACTCTACTACATTAGAGAATTGATTCCCAAAAAATCCCATTTTATTCACCTCTTTTTCTTATTTATTCAGCTCTGATTTCAATGCTTCTAATTCTTTATCTATATCTGATGAAGATTCTCCTGATTCATATTTACTCATTAAATCATCTATATCGTCTCCATCACTATTGAGCTCCTCCATTGCATCTGCTTTATCCATTAATAAATCTGCTTTTTTCTCTATTTCTTCAAATTTATTTAAGCTTCCTATCTCACCACTCATATTTATCTTATTCTTTGTTTCTGCTAATATGAGCTTGGATTTTATTTCTGATTTTTTTCTTCTAAGTTCATTTATATCACTTGTCAATTTATCATGCATCTCTCTTACTTTAATAGCATTTTCATCTGCTGCCGTGCTTATTGCCTTTAAATTGCCATAACTTGCTTCTAAATCTTGTCTTTTCTCTAAAAACCTTCTTGCATCGCTTTCATTGTTGGCCTCTAAGGCTTTTTTCGCATAATCTGTCATCTTATTTATTTCTTCTTCACATTCTAAGACTTCTCTTTTTGCCCTCTTTGCTTCTGCCATAACCGTTGCTGTTTCTGATTTAACTCTACCTAAATCGTTTTCCATCTGTCTTAAATATTCATCAACTAGTTTCACTGGGTCTTCTGCCTTATCTAATAAGGAATTTATATTGGATGACATTATATCCTTGAATCTTGTAAGTATACTAGCCATTTTATCCCTCCATTCATATATTAACTGATATCACTATATTATAATTATATCATCTCAA
>JAUNVB010000001.1:0-7281 GCA_030537835.1 Andreesenia angusta
ATCTGAAAATTCTCACCATTTTCATTTAGTCTTTCTGATATTTCAGAAATTTTTGAAACTCTTTTAATTCCAATATAATCTAATAGATTCGTCATATATGGATTGATCATCTTAATCCTTCCTCTGCTATCTGCGAATAGTATTCCAATATTAATTTTTTCAAATACTTCTACAAGGCTCGTTAATGTTATATTAGATCTAACATATCTCATTATTTTTATAAACATAGTTATACTCTCGTCAATTATACTTATACAGAATGTGTAAAATAGAACTTTAGCAAATACTCTCTTAATAAGAGGGTCAAATAATGGTAACATCAAAGTCAATATTAATATTTTAGCAGAAGTTGCAAGGATTCTAGTATAATCATTTTTATCATTTTTTCTTATCTCACCAATATATACAATTCTCATAATAATTCCAAAAATAAAGAAATATCTCAGATAGCTAAATCTAGGCACATATATCCCGTATCTAAAAGCATAATTTATCTCTAATAATATAATTAAAATTATAATTGAAATTATAAAATTTGATATATTATATAGTGCTAATTTATATCTCTTAAGCCTATTATAGATAGAAAAAGAATATATTCTGTTTATTATATTCAATAGAATAATTACAAAAACACCCGCTAAGAATAATCTTATTGAAAAATCCTCTATCGTATTAATCCACAATATAATCGCCTACTTTCTTAATCTGAAACTCTAGATTTAAGTTTTCATCTTCTTCAATTATATTAACTACAGTCCCACAGTCTGAATTTCTCAATTTCAAATCAACTATATCTAATATCCTAGTCTTATCTTCTGAATTCAAATTTAAATTCAATACCATCTTTATATTATCTTTTTGATTGAAGATCCTACAGTATATAGAAGTATTTTCACATTCATAATGTACTAATAGTATATTGTAAATATATTCATGCAGTATTAATAACTCTTCTAAAGAGAAATTATCCTCTCCTGCTATAACTATGAAAAAATCCAATTCATTATATCTAAATTCACCTATTAAATCATTAAATACCTTTTCCACTCTTTTTTTATCTAATCTCTCTTTTTTAATCTCAAGTACAGACATCTGTGCTCTTTGTTTTATATATCTACATAAAATATAGATATGATCTGAATAGTATTTCACATTCTCTCTATCATAAACCTTTTTTAAATAATACTTTAAAAGATTAAGACTTCCTTCTATTTCTTCTTCTATAGCATCAAAAATTCTCTTACTTATATCAATTGTTGTCTTCTCTTCTATTACATGTTTTTCTTTATCAAGTAAATTTTTTCTATTATTCAGACCTTGATTTCTCAGTTTTATTGTATCATTCAATCTATTTATTGTTGATATATCGTTTATAGTCATAAGATATCCCTGTTCAAGCTTTTCAATACTGCATACATAATTATATCTGAGCTTTCTATTTAGTCTAAATTTGAATTTATTTAATTTCTCAACCCTATTTCTTATAAATTCTTTATCTATATCCTCTCTTATCTCTTTCCTAGATGGTTTAAATATATTGTATTGAAATTTTCATCTAAAACTCCTATAACAGTATTTACTCTATTAAATAAAGGATATTTCATATATCTATTTTCCACTAAAATAAATCTTATAATAAGTTCCATAGCTATTAGAATCAATAATGTCATAGTAGTAGTTAAATCTAATTTTGTAATTTCATTAGAATAAAGAATATTATAAGTTATAATCATTCCACAGTAAGCAATTAAAACCATTTTTATATTTCTCTTACTCTTATATTTAAATGTAGCAAAAATATTTCTTAAACTAGCAACTACTAATATAAATGCCCAGAGCATATCTAGATAATAAAATATTCCATAATTATATTTTGATTTTAAGCTATTGCTTTCAATATGTAGATGAAAAAAATAATTATGAAATTCATTAGTTACAGCCATTATTATAAAGAATATGGAAATACTTAGTGTTAAGCAGACTATCTTTTTAGGAACTTTCTTTCTATATCGATATTCATAGAATAGATAGTAAAAAATTGTCGGTATCATATTCATAGGCACATAATATAAATACCAAAATACTCTAGTATGATAACTTTCAACATGTACTCTAATAAATTTCATACTTCCCCAAAAAATAAGCAGAACACATACTGTGATAAAATATTTCCTTATATTGGATTTAGGAAATCTTAAGTAAGTATATAGAGACCATATTACTACTAAAAATCCAGTCATTATTACTCTCTCTCTTATGCCAAAATTTCCTCTAGATTGATAGAAATCAAATAGATTTTTATTCAATTCTCCATAGTCATCTATTTCTTTAGCATTTTTATATTCTATTTCACTAGGATATATATCTCTATTTGCTTTTTTATCAATAGTTCTAAAATTGTTTTTTATTATAAGTTTCTGTCCATCTTCAGTTTGAAAATACTCTGATATCTTATTGAATTCTTCGCACTCTTTACCTTCCTTAATATTAGAAACTATTCCCATATTAGTCGTAAATGTACCATCTTTAGGCACTATTATATCAATATCTCTATTTATATTTTCTTTTATATAAGCCGCTTGATAGTCCCATAATACCATTATTGGACTAATACTTGCCTTAGATATATTGATAAGATTCATATCCTTATCTATATGTTCATTTAAATATTCTATTCTATTGTTTTTTGCCATTTTTTCTATTATGCTATTCGATCTATTTAAATTTTCCTCTCCATATCCTAAGCCAATATTCATAGCAATTAGTGTTGAGACTCCAAGGTCTTTATTCTTATGTGAAATCAATACTTTATAATCAGAATCTATTAAATCCTGCCACGTATCTATTTTTTCTTTTACTTTCGTTCTATCTACTGCAAACACAATAGTAGCTTTAGCCATAGGCAAGCATTTTCTATCTTCATTTACAGCCATATATCTCTGTTTCAGTTCAAATATATTGTTTTCGGAAAAAATCCTTTTAGAAAATTCATCTTCCGTTATTGCTTCTGATTTTAATCTCGGAATTTTTAATTTGTCCATAAGCTCATCTACTATTATACATGTAGATGAAAAATCATCCTTAATAGTATATATTACTTTACCTTGTTCCTTTTCATTGAATTTTGCAATTATAAATATTGATGTTATAAAAAAAATTAATATTAGAACTATTGTTCTTTTCAATCTCATATCCATCATTCCTTTAGATTAAATGATCATTAAATTATATAAAAAAAGAGTGTCTTAAGACACTCTAATATAATTATAATACCAATTATTTATACCTATTAAATACTCTATCATTAACAGCTGCCCATAGAGAATCTTCATATAATTTGTTCAAATGTGGCTTAATTTCACTATAAATATATTCTTCAATTGTATTTATTTCAGAATAACTCAATTTAAAATCTGAAAACTTTCTTCTAAATTCATTAAAATCCGTCATCAGATTCAATTGTTCTTCTAAATACTTCTCTAGATTTTTAACCTTATTCATAGTGATGACCTTTATGAATTTATCGGCTAAACTATTCATATAATTTTGATTTTCGAAATTTACCCTCATTATTCTAGCAAAAGATTCTTTTAGTTCGCAAAAGTTTTTATCATTTAAAATATATCTCAAATTTTCCTTTTTATAAGTGAAACCTATGCCATATAGTTTTATAATCTCATACTCTAATATATTTGCCAATCTAAGATTTCTATGTCCATCCTTATAGCCTTCTAAATAAAAGCATAATTCCAGTCTATTTATATCCTCATGGAGTATAACAGACAAATTATGAACTATATTATCTATATCTTTTCTCTTTGATAAAATCTCCTTAACACTTTGCTTTATATCAGATAAAGAGATGTATCTTGGGTGAATACTGTTAATGTCTTCTTCTAAATCGTATAAAGCTAATAGCACATATATTGAGTTTAAATCATTATCATAAAGAAATCTATTCTTTAACCCTCTGTAGATCGTATTAGTTTCTTTAGCCTTATACACAAGACCACCTCACTTGCTAAATATCTAAATCATCTGGTATATCCCAGTTATTATAAACCTCTTGAACATCATCATTATCTTCTAAGACCTCTATCATCTTAGTCATATTCTTTATATCTTCTTCTGTCTCGAGTTTCGTAGTATTCTGAGGTATGAATGCCGTTTCAGCATTCGAAAATTCATATCCACTCTCTTTTAGCTTATCTCTTATTTCAGAAAAACTTTCAACACTCGTTATTATTTCAAAATAATCTTCCTCTGAAATAAAGTCTTCAGCACCTAATTCTATAGCTTCCATCATAAGAGACTCTTCATCAATATCATCTTTTCTATCAATTACAATTGTTCCTTTTCTATCGAACATCCAAGAAACACATCCATTAGCACCCAAATTTCCACCATATTTATCGAATGCATGCCTTACATCAGAAGCTGTTCTATTTCGATTATCCGTAAGGCACTGTACTAAAACAGCTATACCAGAAGGGCCATAACCTTCATATTGAATTTCTTCATAATTTGCTCCTTCAATATCTCCTGAACCTTTTTTAATAGCTCTCTCTATATTATCATTAGGCATATTTTCCGCCTTAGCCTTTTCTATTGCAGATTTTAATGCTGCATTATACTCAGGATCTGGACCGCCTTCCTTTACTGCAACCGTTATATATCTAGATATTTTTGTAAAAATCTTCCCTCTTTGGGCATCCATTTTACCTTTTGTATTCTTTATTTTCGACCATTTATTATGTCCTGCCAAGATTACACTTCCTTTTTCTAAGAAAATTCTTCTTAAGTAATTTTATCATAATATTATAAGCTAATCAATCTTATGAAAACTCTATTCATCTTCTTCATATATAAAAATAGGTGGATATTCTCTCTTATGCTTAGTTAATTCATATAATTTATCTATCTTTTCCTTTTCAGAAAAATCATCTATTATTCCAGTTTTTATATATCTATCGATAGTCTTATAACTTAATCCCATTTCTTCTTCATCAGTTTGACCTTCCCAGAGCCCTGCTGAAGGAGCTTTTTCTATTATCTTCTCATTTATATCTAAATATCTAGCTAATTCATATATTTCTGATTTTACAAAATTTGCTAGAGGTAATAAATCTACACCACTATCTCCATGCTTTGTAAAATAACCTATTTTAAATTCTGATCTATTGCTTGATCCTATTACTAGATAATTTAATTTCTGAGCCTTATAGTATAATGTAGTCATCCTCAATCTTGGTTTAATATTTGCTGATGCCATATCTTCACTCTTTGCCCCTAGACTATTCATATATTCATCATAAGTTCTACTTAAGTCTACCTTTATTAGATCTAATTCTAATTCACTTCCTATTAGTCTAGCATCTTCTTCATCTTCCTCAATACTATGGCATGGCATTATAATACCTAAAGAGCTTTTAGGAAAAGCTTTTTTAGCTAACCCCGCTATTACTGCAGAATCAATTCCTCCACTCATCCCAAAAACTACACCTTCACAACTTGCTTCTTCAACCTTTTTTCTTAACCAGAGAATTAAACTATCTACTACTTTTTCAATATTCTTCAATTTAAAATCGTTACCAAATTTATAAGGTAACATCCTCCTCTCATTTTCAAATAACCCTATTTAACAATCTTACCATCTATAACGGAAAAATATTTTTCTTCAATATTTTCAGATTTAAAATTATCACTCGTTAAATCCCTTATCAAATCTATAAGATCGTTTGTTCTCTCTTTCTCAGTCATTATTATTAAATTTACTTCTGTATCGTATTCTATCCTATCTATTATAAAATCTTTCGACATAAGTGAATTTTCGACTTTTCCGTGTAATGTATAATCTATACTTATCTTAATTATATCGAATAGATTCTTATCGACTATTTTAGCTGCATCTAAACCTATTTTTGCACCCTTTATATATGCTCTAACTAGACCTCCTGCTCCTAACTTAACTCCTCCAAAATATCTAGTAACTACTATTACAACATTTCTCAAATCTTCTTTCTTTATTATATCAAGTACAGGTATACCAGCTGTGCCACTCGGTTCACCATCATCACTATATCTTTGAATATTATTACTTTCTCCTACTACATAAGCATAGACATTATGAGTTGCATCTCTATGCTTCGCTCTTATCTCTTCTATAAAATCTATTGCTTCACTCTCATCTTTTATTGGCTTTGCATAACCTATGAATCTAGATTTGTTTATTATTATCTCATCTTCACCAAAACTGTGTAATGTCTTATAATTCAATATCATCATCCTCATATATATCTCTTATTATATATTCCTTAAATTTCCCTTCTAATGCTTTATTGAGCATTGCTTCAACCATAATGCCATCTTCAGTGTATTCATCAGATATTATTAGATTTTCTTCAAATAGATTCGATATAAGATTACTTTTTTCATAAGGAAATAATAGTTTAAACTTGCTATATTTCTTCGGGAGATTGTCTTTGATCAAATCAAGTAATTCATCAATATTATAACCCGTTTCTGCAGATATCATTATCTTAGGATTAGAGATTCTATATTCAGGTATATAATCTAAAGCAACTTTATCGGCTTTATTTAATACATTGATTATAGGTATATCGCCTAAATCTAAATCCTTTAATATTTCTAATGTTATATCCATCTGTATTTTTAAATCTTTATTCGTTATATCTAATATATGAAGTATAACATCTGCGTATTTTATTTCTTCTAATGTTCCTTTAAAAGCTTCTATTAGTTTTGTAGGTAGTTGACTGACAAAACCAACTGTATCTATTAAAAGAAACTCTCTGCCATTATTAAAAGAGGCCTTTCTAAAACTAGTATCTAAAGTAGCAAATAACATATCTTTTTTAAATACTTCTTTATGCTCTTCATAATCTGTCGATCTCTTTATAAGGGTGTTTAATAATGTCGATTTCCCGGCATTAGTATATCCAACTAAAGCAACTATAGGAAGTCCCGAATTTATACGCCTGCTTCTCTTTGTTTCTCTTGTTTTTGATATCTTTTCTAATTGTAATTTTATATCGTTTATTCGTTTCAATATATGTCTTCTATCTACTTCTAATTTCTGTTCTCCTGGCCCTCTAGTTCCGATTCCTCCCCCTTGTCTTGAGAGATAATTTCCATAGCCTATTAATCTTGGAAGTCTATATTGTAATTGAGCCAGCTCCACTTGGAGTTTCCCTTCCTTACTAGAAGATCTATTAGCAAAGATATCTAAAATGAGATTTGTCCTATCTATTATCTTTC